>NZ_JBIRVR010000008.1:53928-130592 GCF_044387105.1 Streptomyces sp. NPDC020379 | reverse complement strand
GGAAACTGTGGATTCTACCTGAAATGCCGCTGATGGAACCGGTGTTGTCCCTGCTGGACCGGGCGAATTCGTCGAGGGCCTCCTGCGGCATGCAGCCGATCGTACCGGCGGGGGAACGCGGGCCCTCGGGGCGTCCGGCCGTCCGCTCCCGTAGGTCAGGCCCAGACCTTTGACCTGGGGCTTTCGCGCGATACGGGGGTGTTACCGTCAGGGACCTTGAACGCAGGTGAGAACGGGGGCCGCGCGTGGCGAACGCACGGGAATCGGGGCGGAAGCGGGAAAAAGGAGCGGGGCCCCAGGGCGAGATAGCCCTGGCGAAGGGCGTCGCCCTCGTGGTGGGGCTCTTCGCCACCTGGCATCTGGCCCTGGTGGCCACCGCCGACGGCATGGCCGTGTCGGACGTCGCCTCGACCGTCAAGGCACTCGCCCTGCACCGGCCGTTGGACGGCCTGAGCGAGGACGGCATCCACGCCGCCTCGCCCGCCGTCACCGTCTGCGTCTGGCTGGTCTTCATCGCCGTACCCATCGCCCTGATCACGCTGGCCGTACGCGCCCGCGGGCGGCGCGCCCGCGGCGCCGGCGGCGAGGGCCTGGCCTCCGCCGTCGAGGCCCGCCACAACCTCGGCGAGGCACGCGCCCGGGCCGCCGCCGCGCAGACCCGCGCCACCAGCTTCTCCGGCAAGGACGGCCGCTACGACCCGAAGGCCGTCGCCCGCGCCGAACTGCGCGAGTTCGGCTGGCGGATGGGCCGGCAGCTCGGCAGCGGGCAGCCGCTCGTCGCCACGCCGGAGGACTCGATCGCGGTCATCGCGCCCTCCGGCGGCGGAAAGTCCCGCAACGTCGTCATCCCCGCCTGCCTCGACGCGCCCGGCCCGCTCGTCGTCACCTCGACGCGCGCCGACGTCCTCGACGTCATCGCCCAGCCGCGCTCCCGGCAGGGCAAGGTGTGGGTCTTCGACCCGCTCGACACGGTCGGCTGGCCGGAGCGCATGGTGTGGGACCCGGTGGCCGGCTGCCAGGACGGCGAGACCGCCACGTCGCGCGCGCTGTCCTTCTCCGTCGGCATGGGCGCGGACGACGGCTCGTCCACCAACGCCGGCTTCTTCCAGCAGACGGCCTCCTCCGCGCTGACCCGCCTGCTGCACGCGGCCGCGCTGGAGGGCCGCACCATCGAGCATGTGCTGCGCTGGGCCACCAACCTGGAGAAGGCGAGCGAGCCCCGCGCCATCCTCACCGACCACCCCGGCGCCGAACCCGGCTGGGACGTCCTGCTGCGGTCCGTCTCGACGGGCGCCGACGAGACCGTCGCCTCCACCCGGCAGACCCTCGCCGCGCAGATCGAGCCCCTCGCGCTGCGCAAGGTGCTGCGCTGCGTGACCCCCCAGGAGGGCGTGCCGGTCTTCGACGCGGACCGCTTCGTCGCCTCCCGCGACACGCTCGTCCTCATCAGCGACTCCAACGCCTCGACCAACGTCTCGCCGCTGACCACCATGCTGCTCGGCGAGGTCGTCGACGCGGCCAAGCGCCGCGCGCCACGGACGCCTTCGGGCCGGCTCGACCCCTTCCTGCGCCTGGTGCTGGACGAGGTCGCCAACGTCGCCCCGCTCCCCAAGCTCCCCTCGCTCGCCTCCGACGCGCGCGGCTACGGCATCCACCTCGTCTACGCCCTCCAGTCCCTCGCCCAGGCCGGACTGCGCTGGGGCGACAAGGAGGCCGCCACCCTCCTCGACAACGCGGCCGCGTCCCTGGTGATGGGCGGCCTCAAGGACATCGAGGCCCTGCGCCGCTTCTCCGAGCTGATCGGCGAGACCGAGCTGGCCGAGCTCTCCACCTCCCGGGACACCCAGCGCCTCTTCGGCCACACCACGTCCGAGGTCAAGCGCGAGCGCCGCATCCTGCGCCCCGAGGAGATCCGCCAGCTCCCGCACGGCCAGGCCCTGCTCCTCTTCCGCGGCGCGCCGGGCGTCATCGTCGAGCTGGAGCCGTGGGACCAGAGCCGCGACGGGCGGGCGCTGCGCGCCGGTGAGCTGGCGACCCGCGCGGCGCGCATCGGCCCGACGCCGCTCGAACAGCTCTAGGAGCACACCGTGGACGACGTACTGAAGGTCTCGGACTTCGCCGCCTACCGCGCGGGCCTGGAGGAGCAGATCAAGAACTTCGCCCTGGGCGTCAAGCGCGAACAGGGCGAGGTCGAGGAGATCCTGGGCGAGATCCTCGGCCGCCTGAACGCCCTGGAGGCCGGGGCCCCCGGCGGTGCCGGGACCGGTGGCCATCTGCCGTGGTCGCTGCGGGCCACGGAGCGGGACTGGCAGGACCTGGCCGACTGGCTCGACTGGTTCGGGCGGCACTACGCGCCCCAGCTCCACCTGCGCATCTGGCCCTGCTGGCCGAAGCACGGCGGTGTCGTCGAGGAGCTCGCCGCCCTCCGCGCGGCCTGGTGCGCGGCCGTCGAGGCCGACGCCGACCCCACCCGGAGCGGCTCCGAGCTCGCGTACTGGCACCAGATGTGGCTGTGGCCCACGGTCGAGCGCATCCGGCAGAACTACATGTTCGCCGAGTGCGAGACCGACCACTCCCCGGACCGCCCCGGCCGCCCCACCGACACGGCCGCCCTCAGCGCCCGCGTCGCCGAGGCGGAGGCCGAGCGCCACCGCCTGGAGAACGCGCGGTACGCCTTCTTCGCCGAGGTCCCGCGGGGGTGGACCGCCGAGCGGCCGGACGGCCTGTGGCGCAGCGCCGACGACGGCTGGGAGTATCTCTCCCTGCTCGACTGGGAGTGGCACGCCGCGGCGGAGCTGCCGGTGAAACGGGAGATCCTGCGCCCGCTCCCCGCCGAACGCGCGCTGGAGCTGGCCGCGGACCGGCAGGCGTGGGTCACGTACTGGGCCCACTTCACCGACGAGACCGACTGGCGGGCCGGGGCGCCGCCGACCACGGTGGTCCGGCGGCGGCGCAGTCCGGAGCGCATCCTCGACGAGGCGTACGGCCCGGACGGCTGGGAGCCGACCGACGCCGTCCACGACTTCCTCAGCGCCCGGCCCTCCGACCCGCCGCACCTGGTGGAGATCGACGCGGCGGAGGCGGCACGGCTGGCGGACGGGGACACGGAACTGTGAGTACGGACAAGCCGGCCGGCGCCTGGCGCGAGAACCGATCCGACGACGCCCGCCCGCTGGAGCTGACGGCGGAGGAGAACCGCCTCGTCACGGCCCGCTGGGAAAAGGCCCGCGCGGCCCACGGACAGCTCGACGCCGTCCTGGAAACCTTTGTGGCCCGTTCGGGAGAGTTGTTCGGCGCCCGGCTGGAAGGAAAGCAGTACCGGCTGAAGGGCCTTCTCGCCTTCCGCCGCCAGGCCGCCGCGCGAAAGCGCCTCCGGGTCGAGGTGGGGGCATTCGCCCGCAAGATCAGTGACCTCAATCGCTACACCGTCGTCCTCGCAACCGATCACTACACGGCGGGCGTCCAGCAGGCGTATGCCTTCCTGCACGAGCAGGGCTTCGAGCTCGTACCCGGCTCGGAACGGAACACCTGGGAGGACCCCCTCTACAAGGGATTCCGGGCGGCCTGGCAGCGGCCGGGCGGAGAGCACCGATTCGAGATCAGGTTCCACACGGACGCGAGTTGTTCGGTCCAGTCGGAGAACCAGCTCCTTTACGATCTCTACCGCTCCGGCCGGGTGCGCGACGCGGCGGCCGGCGGCGCCGAGTTCTCGAAAGCGCACGAGCAGGCGGCCGAGCTGGTGCAGAGCGGGCGGTACGGCATGAAGTCGGGAGAGGAAGGCCGATGATGAGCGAACAGTACGAATACTTCGCGGAAGTCTCCAAGGGATACACCCTGGAGCGCCCCGACGGACTGTGGCGGCGTTCGGGTACGGAATGGGAGTACCTGTCGCTGCTGGACTGGCAGTGGCACAACGTCAAGGACACGAACGTCCATTACCCGCCGGTGATGACGAAACTGCACGCCGTCACGGCCGAGCGTGCGGCGGCGCTGGAGGCGGACCGGCAGGGGTGGGTGCGGTATTGGGCCCGGTACACGGACGAAGAGGACTTCCGCGACGGCGAGCCGCCGACGACGGTCGTCAGGCGCCGCCCGAGCCCCGAGAGGGTCTACGACGAGGCGTTCAAGATGGACAACTCGTGGGGGCGCACCGCCGCTGTCGCCGACTACTTCGACGTACGGAAGTCCGACCCCCCGCACCTCGTGGAGATCAGCCGTGATGCCGCGGAGCAGCTTCTCCAGGAACTGCGGGGCGTGACGGGAGCCACGGATCTGTGACGGGGAAGTTCGAGCCGTGGGACGGGGAGGGCGGCTCGCTCAGCGCCGAGGAGAACCGCGTCGTCACCGAAAGGTGGGAACGGGCGGCCACTGCTCGCACCCGCCTGGACGGCATCATGACGGGGATCCAGCAGAGCACCGCGGAATCGCACGGCAGCAAGCTGGAGGGTCTTGAGTATTCCCTGAAGGGGATCGATTCCTTTCGCCGTAAAGCCGCCACCGCCAAGGACGACGGCGACAGCGTCGCCAAGACGGCGAAGAAGATCAAGGACCTCAACAGGTACACCCTGACCTTCGAGGCCGAGAAGTACACCGAGGGCGTCGAGCGGACGTACGAGCAGCTTCGCGGGCAGGGCTACGAGCCGATCCCCGGATCCGAGAAGAACACCTGGGGCGACCCCGTCTACAAAGGCGTGAACACCTCCTGGCAGAACCCGGCGACGGAAGAGAAGTTCGAGCTCCAGTTCCACACTCCGGAAAGCTTCAAGGCCAAGATGGAGAACCACGAACTGTACGAGATCTCGCGCGCCGACACCTTCGAGAAGTACACGGGGAAAGACGAAGAGCGCGCGCGGCAGTATCAGGACGCCGCCAACTACCTTCAGAGCAAGCGCTACGACAATGTCCGGATCCCCCCGGGTGTGGAGCGGATCGGCGAGCCGCTGATCCGGGACACGCTCGAGCCCGATCGTGATCCCGCGATTGTCGAACACGTTGCCCAACTGGAGGAAGAGCGCCGGGTCGGGAACGCGGCCAAGGTGTCCCCGACGGCGACGCGGCAACCGGCGCTCGGCGTCGGCCTCGGCGAGTCCTTGCAAGCCGACGGCCCCGGCCTGCGGAGCAGGCTGGCACCGAAGACCGGGCCCGCTCGCCGGCTGAACGCCCAGGCCCCGGCGGTCGATCCGCTGCCGACGCAGTCGCGCGGGCGCGGGCCCGCGCCGGCCTGAGTGAACATGCGGAATTTTTAAGAGGAGAACCACTGGTGTCCGAACAGAAGCGGTACGAATACTTCGTCGAGGTGCCCGAGGGCTACACCCTGGAGCGGCCGGACGGGCTGTGGCGGCGGTCGGGGGAGGAGTGGGAGTACCTGTCGCTGCTGGACTGGCAGTGGCACAACATCAAGGACACGAACGTCACATACCCGCCGGCGGCGAAGATCCTGCACGAGGTCACGGCCGAACGGGCCGCCGAGCTCGAAGCCGACCGGCAGGGCTGGGTGCGGTATTGGGCCTATTACTCGAACGAGCGCAGGTGGCGGGCCGGTCAGGGTCCCAAGACCGTGGTGCGGCGGCGCAGGAGTCCTGAGCGCATTTACGACGAGACGTTCATGTCGGACAACGTGTGGGAGCCCGACAGTGCCATCTTCGAATTCTTCGACGCGCGCCAGACGACTCCGCCGCATCTGATCGAGCTCACTGCCGATGAGGCCGAGCGGCTTCTTCAGGAGCTCCGTGGCGTGATGGGGGCCACCGAACTGTGAGCGGATCGGATGTCGGTGCTTGGCAGGGGGCCAAGGAGAAGTCCGAGGACCATCTCAAGCTGACCCCCGAACAGAATCGTCTGGTCACCGCCCGCTGGGAGGCGGCCCAGGAGGCGCGTGGCCGTCTCGACGGCATCATGCGGGGAATCGAGGACCGGTCGGTCTCGCGCGGCGGAAAGCTTGAGGGCCTGGAGAACTCCCTCAAGGGCCTCGATTCCTTCCGGCGCAAGGCCGCGGTCGAGGTCAAGCGAAACGGTGGCGACGCCCAGGAAGTCTGTGAGGACGTCGACGACCTCAACCGCTACACGCTGACCTTCGAGGCGGACGCCTACGTCGAGGGGACGAATCAGGCTTATGCGGAGCTGCGGTCGCGGGGATACGAGACCCTCTCCGAGACGAACACCTGGGAGGACCCGGTCTACAAGGGGGTCAACACCACCTGGCAGCACCCGGAAACCGAGGAGAAGTTCGAGCTTCAGTTCCACACGCCGGAGAGCTTCGCGGCCAAGTCCGAGAACCACGAACTCTATGAACTGACGCGGTCGGGAAAGTTCGAACAGATCGGCGCGGGCGACAAGGAGCTCGCCAAGTCGTACAAAGAAGCCGCGGATCTCCTGCAGAACGAGCGGTACGCGAACGTACGCATCCCGCCGGGCGCGGAAGAACTGCGTGAGCCATTGGTCCGGGCCAAGCTCAACCCCGATGTCGATCCTGAGATCGTCAAGGAGGTCCGGGGCATGGAAGCCGACCTCCGCGCCATCCACGAGGCCGCCGCTGTCCAAAGGAATGAGCAGCGGCAATCGGCCCTCCCCGGCACAGCCTTGGAGGAATCGCTGCAGAAAGAAGGCCCCGGCCTGCGCAACAGATTGGCTACAAAAACCGAGTCAAAGCAACAGTCACGCACCACAGCCCCCACCGCCGACCCCCTCCCGGCCCAGTCCCGGGGCCGTGGTCCGGCGCTGATGTAAGGGGTGCAGGGGCCGGGCGGTCCGAATGGGCGTGATGGGGGCCACGCGATCGTGGGGCGGCGTTCCTGAAAGGCCCGCCTTGTCGGGAATTCCGGATGCGGAACCGGTAAGAGTTCGCTCACTCCTGGTCACTCATTGGACAAATCAAGCTGTTTGACGATCAGTAATAGGCCCACGTACTGTCCAGGCACTCAGGCCTTGTACGGGGGAAGGGTCACCAAGGTTGAGCACGTTCAAGACGGTCATGCGGCGGATACTGAATCTGCCGGAGCCGAAAGGCGATAAGGCCGCAGCAACTCCCATTGCGGACAAGCCTTTGACGCCCGCCGCCCCCACGGCACCCGCCGCTTCCGTACCGGCCGGTCTTCAGCAGTGGACCGACGCCGGGGCGCGGCTCCAGGCCCAGACGTCCGGTCCCGCCCGCACCGAGCCGGTGCCGTCGGAAGCGGGGGCCAAGGCCCCGCCCGACAGCCAGGTTCCCTGGCGGATCGAGGACGAGAAGAGCGGCGCCAAGTTCGCGGTGAAGGCCGGCCGCGGTGTGCTCTGGGGCGTCGTCGCCCTGGCCGTGATCACCGGTGTCCGGTCGTGGATCTGGGCGCCGGCTCCGGCCAAGCCCGCTCCGGCCAAGGCCGACAGCGGGCCGCGGTATCCGGTCGAGGAGGCGCAGGCGGTCGCCGCGCGGTTCGCGCGCTCGTATCTGACCTGGGACGAGGGCGACCCGCAGGCGCGGGCCGCCGCCCTCGCGCGGGACATGCCGAGGGGCACCGACACCAGCGACGGCTGGAATTCCAAGGGGCACCAGCAGGTGCTCGTCGTCCAGCCGAGCACCGTCTCCGTGCTCGGTGACAAGCGCGCCCGCGTCCGGGTGGACGTCCTCGTGAACACTCCCGACACCGCTCCCGCGCCCGCCGACAAGGGCGACAAGAAGGACGACGGCAAGAAGGACGACAGTAAAAACGACGCCAAGAAGGACGCCAAGTCCGCGACCCGGTGGATGGGCCTGGAGGTCCCCGTCGTCCAGGCGTCCGGCCGCGTCGTCGTCACCGGCCAGCCCGGTATCGTCGGTGTGCCGAACAGCGGCCCGTCCGTCCCGGCGGCCGACAGCAAGAGCAACGACATGGACTTCGGCGACAAGACCCGCGGTGTGATCGAGGAGTTCTTCTCGAAGTACGCCACCGGCGAGTCCGACTCGGTGGCCGCGCCCGGCGCTTCCATTCCCGCCCTGCCGTCCGGCATGACGCTCGAGGCGGTCCGCAACTGGACCGTGGACGAGGGAAGCGGCACCGACCGCGTCGGCACCGCGGTCGTCAGCTGGAATGTCGGCGGTGCCGCGATCGAGCAGACCTACCGCGTCAAGGTGACCCGCGTGTCGTCCGCCCAGGCCGAGCGCTGGCAGGTCGCCGAGGTCCACGGCGGACTCACTCCGTAGCCGGGCCGCGCGGCCGTTACTCCTCCACCCTTTTCCGCCGGTCCCCCGGCATTTATCGATTCACCGCTGCCCGTCTCACCACGAGGGAAACACGATGCAACTTGCGCTGACCAGTGGCGCCGACCTGAAGAACTGGGTGTTCCTGATCGCGGGGAACATCTTCCTGATCGTCCTCGCGGTCAGGGCCATCGGCCACTACGCGAAGCGCGAATGGGGCGAGCTCCTCGGCCACTTCCTGGCCGGTGTGGTCGTGGCCGGCTTCGTCTTCGCGCCGGACGCCTCGAAGAACATGCTGACCGAGGTCTGGAACAAAGTGGCCGGCGCATGAGGGTGGGGCACACGTTCACCCGCCACTTCGACCTGGAGACACGGCAGCACGAGCTGTTCGGCATGGACCTCGGCGAGGGTCCCTCCCGCCGGGTCCTGGTGACCGGTGCCGCGATCTACGCGGTCTGGGTGGGCGGCTTGCTGCTCGTCTTCGGGTTCCCGTCGCAGTTCCTCTTCACGCTCTACTTCGCCCCGCCCGCGCTCATCACGTTCTACGGCGCGCAGCGCTCCCGGCGTAACGAGCGGCGGTGGAACCTCACGCAGTGGGCCCTGGCGGTGCGCTACCTGACGGTGGGTCACCGGCCGGTCGTCAACGGCGGCCGGCGCGCGGCCGACCGCAGCGAGTGGCTGCCGCTCCGGGCCCGCCTGGGCGACCGGACGGAAGAGCTCCTGGCCCTCCCGGGCATGGATGTCCTCGAGGGCGTCCTCGGTGGCGAGGAGCCCAAGCCGACGGCGGGCCGCCAGGCGAAGCTCGACGCCAGGCCCCGGCTCTACGGCCCGGACCACGTCTACCGCGCGCGGATGCGCGGCCTCTCCGGCAAGGAGCGCAAGGCCGCCGAGCAGGCGGCGGCCCAGCAGCAGGCGCAGAGCGCGGCCCAGCAGGCATGGACGGGCAGTGCGGCGCACCGGCCCGGCCCGAATGGCACGTAAAGGTAGCCGACATTGAAGTTGTTCAAGGGCATCGCCCGTTTTCTCGGCGTCGAGGGTGACCGTTCCGCCCCGCCGCCCCGCTATGTCGCCCTCGCGGACGGCCTGGTCGTCACCGAGACGCACGCCGAGGCGTGGTTCGTCCTCTCGGGCTCCAACACCGACCTGATGTCGGAGAGCGCCCGGGACGCCGAGCACGACCAGGCGAGCAGCGCGCTGGCCCGTACGCTCTCCGGCCACGACTGCCACCTGAAGGTGCTGTGGGCGCCGCTGAACGCCGCCGAGTACCGGAACGAGGCGGACACCCTCTTCTCGGCGGGCAACTACGCGGAGTGGGCCGACATCCGTGTCGAGCGCCTCGACGACCTGGAGCTGCCGACCCGGCTGCTGCTGCTCGGCGTGCGCATCTCCGAGCGCTCCACCCAGGCCAAGGCCCGGGGCAGCCGGGGCGTGCAGGACGCCCTGGGCATCGGCTCGACCTCCATCTCCCAGAAGGAGATAGCCCGCCTCGACGCGCTCACCCGGCGCCTGGGCCGGCAGCTGGAGACGACGCCGTGGAAGGCGCAGCCGGCCACGGTCGAGATGCTGGCCTGGATGGTCGCCCGCGAGCAGCGCCGCGGCACCGTGCTGCCGTCGCCGGGCGGCGACGGCCTCATATCCGGTGCCAAGCTGGCCCAGCTCACCCGCGGCCGCGTCCTGCCCTACCCCGACCACCTGCGCTTCGTCGACCAGCAGGGCGAGACCACCTCCTGGACCACGATCCTCACCATGGACGGCTTCCCGGAGGAGATGGAGTCCCCGGGCGCGGGCGAGTGGCTGCGGGCCGTCGCGGAGATCACCTACGTACCCGAGTACGCCGACGACGACCACGACGCCGACATCCAGGTCAAGCCGGTCAACCCCGAGCCCTCCGTCCGCTTCAAGGTCCTGCACAAGCGGGACGCCCTGAAGGCGATCGACGAGGTGCGCAGGCTCGCCAAGGAGCAGCGGCAGAGCGCCGCCAAGCACTCCGCCGGCGAGACCGCGCAGGAGATCGAGGAGACCGAGGAGACGATGACGGGCCTCTCGCGCGACATGAAGCGCGAGGACGTCACGCTGATGGAGGACCACCCCCGCCTGATCGTCAGCAGCGATGTCTCGCTGGACGATCTGCGCGCCCGCTGTGACGCCGTCATCGGCTACTACGGCGGCCTGGGCATCGAGGTCAGCGTCGCCGCCGAGGAACAGCGCGAGCTGTGGCTGGAGTCCCAGCCCGGCGACATGCTGCGGGTGCCGGACCTGGTGCACACGCGCACGGTCGGCGCGTTCGCCGGCTCCTGGTTCTGGGGCGGCGCCTCGGTCGGTGACGACACGGGCCCGGCGATCGGCTATCTGACCGGCTCGACGCCCGGTGTCGTACGCAACGACCTGACCGGTGGCTCCGAGCGCGGTGACGCCACGACCACGGCGTTCATCGGGCGAAGCGGCCGCGGCAAGACGACCGCGATGATGCTGTCCCTGCTGGACTCCGGCTTCCGCGGCTCGTTCGTGCTGGCCCTGGACTTCAAGGGCGACATGGGCGGCCTCGTGTCGGCCGGGCAGCGCTTCGGGCTCAACGCCCATCTGATCGAGACCGGGGCGCAGTTCGCGGGCGTCGCCGACCTCTTCACCCTGCTGTCCGGCGAGAGCGCCGAGCGCGCGCAGACCGAGGTCCCGGCGCAGCTCGGCATCGCCCTGCCGCAGCACCTGCGCATGCGCGGCGCGGAGACCCCGATCCAGAGCGCGGTCAACGAGACCATCGCCGCGGGCGACCCCGCGACCTGGAAGGTCATCGAGCGGCTGCGGCGCTCCGCGGACGAGCTGTCCCGCGAGGCGGGCAACGCCCTCTACGAGCTGTCGCTGACCGGCCTCGGCGCGCCCTTCATGGGCAAGCCGGACGGCTCGTCGCTGCTCATGCCCACACCGGGCATCTGGGTCGTCCAGGTCCCCGGCATCACCCTGCCGTCCCCCGACGACGACCGCGACGACTGGTCGGTCCACCAGCGGCTCTCGGTCGCCCTCGTCCACTCGCTGCTGGCGTACGGCATCAGCATGGCCGGCCGGAAGGACCTGCGCGGCCTGCGCAAGGTCGTCGCGGTGCCGGAGGTGCACGTGCTGACGGCTACCCGGGAGGGCAGCTCGTTCCTCCAGTACATCGCCCGCGTCGGCCGCGCGCTGCACACGGCCCTGGTCGTCGACACCCAGGACCCGGAGTCGCTGGCCGGCCTCACCGGCCTGGTCGAGCAGATGACGACCGTCTTCGGCTTCCAGCTCACGACGGCGGAACAGCAGGACGCGATGGCGGCCCTGCTCGACCTCCCGAAGGGCGACCACACACGCCAGCTCATCCAGGCCATCGGCGTCGACGTGACGCAGGAGATCCGGCACGGCCACTGCATCATGCGCGACCGCCGCTTCAACAGCGCGACGGTGCAGTTCGACGTGCCGTCGCTGGAGGTGCTGGAACTGCTGAGCACGACGCCGAAGACGACGGGCGACGGGGCGGGCCCGATATCGATGAGCAAGGCCGAGCCTCAGGGGGCGAACGCGTGAAGCGGATGACAGCGGCGGCCGCCGTGGTGGCGTCGGTCCTGGTGGTGACGGGGTGCTCGTCGTCCTCGGACAGCAAGGGCGGGCAGACCGGCGGCAATCCGGGCGCCGGCAAGGAGGAGCGCGCCCGGGCGGACGCGGAGGCCCAGGCGCGGGCGAAGGACGAGGCGGCCATGAAGGACGCCGCCGTCCGGTACACGAAGGCGAGCGTCGGCAACGACGTACGGACGATGTGCGGCCTGATGACCCCGAACAAGCAGGGGGACGGCGGCCTCGAAGGCTGTGTGAAGAACTTCCAGGACCGGGACGGCGAGAAGCCCGATGCCGTCGGCACCGTGACTACCGAGGGCGGGCCGCTGACCGTCCCGCCGGTCAAGGACCATCCCGAGGGGACGGGTCTGATGGTCACGGAGAAGACCGCCGACGGCGCGCGGACCTCCTCCTACCGGTGGGCCGTTCGCCTGGTCAAGAACGACGGCACGTGGCTGGTCGACCAGTTCACGCACATGCGTGACGAAGACATGTCGGCCGCTAGTCCCGTCCGCAGCGCCCTGATGAGGTCCTCGGGATGAGGATTCCCCGCTTCCGGAACCTCGCGATACCCCTCCTCGGTGCGCTCACCACGCTGATGGCGACCGCCGGGGCCGCGGCGGCCGACGACAAGTTCGACAAGTACAAGCCGGCGGGCATCGGCGACCTCCTGCGCACCCCCAGCATCGGGCAGGGCGGCGGCCAGACCCTCTACGAGCAGTTCGGCGCCGCGCTCTACTACCGGCTGGACAGCGAGCTGGGCTGGAAGGACATCGGCTGGTCGATGCTCAACGGCATGGCCGAACTCTTCATGGGGCTGACGGTCTTCGTCACCCAGTCGGCCGTGGTCGCCGTCCAGTGGACGATGGACCTCACCAAGGTCCAGGACATCCACGACGCGATCATCAAGTCCATATCCGGCGCGGCCGGGACGGTTTCCGCGACCTTGCTGCCCTCGGCCCTGGCCGTGGGTGCCATGGTGGCCTGGGCCAACCACCGCAAGGCGAGCGGCAGCGGGCTCAGCCAGCTCGGCTGGGTGGCGGCCTCCGGCATTCTGGCGGTCTCGCTGATCTCGACCCCCCAGGTGTGGGTCGACGGCATCGACAGCGTGCGCGAGGTCGGTGCCAGCATCGCCGCGGAGGCCACCAGCGCCGGGATGGACCGCGATGTGAAGGAGCCCTTCGAGGTCAAGGGGGACGCGAACCTCGGCCAGACGGAGGACGACAACAAGCCGAAGACGGACCCCAAGGAGCAGAAGAAAGCCGAGGAGTCGAAGAAGAACAAGCTGGTCCGCAAGTCCACCGACGCGATCTGGCGCTCGTACGTCGTCACTCCCTGGTGCATCGCCGAATTCGGCAACCTCAACACCTGCAAGCAGTTCGGCGAGGAAACCCTCAGGAAGACGGACAAGCCGACGGACGACGACGATTTCGATGACGCCCGCAAGGAGTACCTGAGCAAATCCCTCAGTGACAAGAAGATCGGCACACCGGCCATGAAGTGGCGGCAGGGCAAGAACGCCGGCCGTGTCACGGTCGCGATCGCCGCCTTCGTCTGCGCCGTGCTCTTCGCCGTCCTCGCCATCGCCCTGGCCTTCGCCTCCCTCGCCTCGCTGATCGGCGCGCTGATGCTGCTGCTCGCGGGAGTGGTCTTCGCCTGCCTGTGGGTGATCCCCGGCAGACCGCGGCAATGGGGCATGCGCTGGTTCGACGCCCTTCTGGGCTTCGCCATGCAGTCGTTCGTGAGCACGATGGTGCTGGGTGTCGTCCTGGTCCTGAACACCGTCAGCATCACGATGCTGGGCACGTACGGCTACTTCGCCTCCGCCGGTGTCAGCATCACCAGCGCGATCGTGGCGTTCAAGTTCCGTTCCGTGATGGAGAGCATCGTCGGTGTCTCCGGCACGCTGACTCCCGGCGGCTCGGCGCTGGGCATGGCGATGGGACGCGGGGCCAGCCGCATGGCCGGAAAGGCGACCGGCTGGACGGCCGGGAAGGCCGCGCGCGGTACCGGCCGGGCCGGCAAGCAGGCCGGCAGGTTTGCGGCCACGGGAGTGCGGAAGGGCGCGAAGGCCTTCGACGAGAAGGTCTCCCATGTCGGTAAGGCCATGGCCATGAGTTCCTGGGCCGCGACCAACAGCACCGTCCCGCTCGGTGTGCGCGGAGGCGCCAAGTCCCAGGCCGGATCGGACCGGGCGGGCGCGGACGGGCGGAGCACCGGCTCGGACGGCCCGCGCGCTGCCGGTGGGGCGACCCGGGCGGGCGCGTACCGCAGGGGTGCGGGCACCAGCGTGGACCTGCCGGAGCGGCGTACCACCAGCGTGGCCAGCGTGCACCCGAAGTCCGCGACGGTGACGGTCGCCGCTCACCGAGGGCGGGGGCGCACCCAGAACGACCAGGGCGCCCAGAACAACCCGAAGGCACGGAACGGCTCCGAGCAGGCGGCACGTGCGCAGAGTGCCGACAGCCGTCGCAACGCGGCGTCGTCGAAGCCCGCCAAGGGCCAGGGCGCCCACGACTTCCGCCGGGGGCCGAAGCTCGGCAGCAAGCCCCGGCAGCCGCGCTTCGCCCCGCCCAGCAGCGCGAAGGTCACCGTGCGGCGGGACGCCTCCGCAAGTGCCCCCGCCCGCCGCCGCAGGAGGACCAAGTGAGCAAGGACAAGGGGCCCAGGAACCCTGCCGAGTGGCGGGAGTTGCTCAAGACTCCGTACGAATACCCGGAGGAGATCGAGACGGCGCCCAAGCGGTCCCTGCGCCGCCGGGCCCGCAAGGTCTACCGGCAGGGCCAGAAGGTGGAGGTCAAGCGCCGTCTCGCGGAGGAGCGGCGCCGGGAGCCGGTCACCGCGGGCGGTGCCATCCTGGTGATCGCCGGGTTCCTGGCCCTCGGAGCGGCCGCCACGCACTGGTGGCCGGCTCACGACGCTCCGGCGCGGGTCGTGCAGCCGGGCACCGAGGCGGACACGCACACTGCGGAGGCCCCGTCCCGGGCGCCCGGCGCCGGCCCGGCCGCCTCGCCCTCCCCCTCCGGCTCCGCCAAGCCGGATCTCGGCAAGCCGGAGAAGACGGCGGAGGACTGGGCACGGGCCTACTGGGCCCGTAACCCGCCGGTGGACAAGACACACAAGGCGGCGGTGGACCGTGCGGCGCCGTGGATGACCTCCGCTCTGCGGGACAACCTCCGGCAGTTCGACGACAAGGCGTGGGGCGAACTGGTCTCCAACGGGGGCGTGTCCACGGTGGACAAGGTCACCGTAGGCCCGGCCGACGACGACCGGGTGAGCCGGCAGGCGGACACGCCGACGCGCGTGTGGCGCAAGGTGACCGTGGACACCACGGTCGCCGGCTATCGCAAATACACCGAGACCAAGGTCTTGCTGACCGAGATCATGCGCGGCGACGACGGCTGGCGCGTGGGCAGGATCCTGGGGGTCTGAGTCGTTGGACGGACGTGAGGCCCTCGCCCTGGCGGCGGGGGGCGCCCGACGTGCCCTGATGATCAAGCTGGGCCTGCCGGTCGCGGCCCTGTTCATGGCCTTCCTGATCCTGTTCGGAGCGCTCGGTGGCCTCGGCGGCAGTGGCGGCGCGTACGCCATGGGCTGCGGCAAGCCGGGCCAGCCCGCCGACGACGGCGCGTCGGGCAACGGCAGCAAGGGGGACGCGACGGGCGGGGCGGGCAAGGAGCTGCGCGCGCGCCAGGTGGCGAACGCGAAGATCATCGACCAGGTGGCCAAGGACGGCAAGCTGCCCGGCCGGGCC
Source organism: Streptomyces sp. NPDC020379 (assembly GCF_044387105.1). NCBI lineage: Bacteria > Bacillati > Actinomycetota > Actinomycetes > Kitasatosporales > Streptomycetaceae > Streptomyces > Streptomyces sp. NPDC020379. The sequence continues at coordinate 115,110 of NZ_JBIRVR010000008.1, read as the reverse complement.
ACGCTCATCGCGCTGATGACGGCGCTCGCGGAGTCTCAGCTGGACAACATCAACTACGGGGACCGGGACTCCCTCGGTCTCTTCCAGCAGCGGCCGTCGTCGGGCTGGGGCACGAGGGAGCAGATCCTGGACCCCAAATACGCGGCCCACATGTTCTTCTTCGGCGGCGACAGCGGGGATCCGCCGGGCCTCGACGACGTCCCGTGGGAGAACCTCTCGCTCAACGACGCCGCCCAGAAGGTGCAGCGCTCCGGATTCGCCGACGCCTACGGACCGAAGGAGACCCAGGCCCGCAGCATCGCCAAGGAAGCGGGCATCGACCTGGAGCGCTCGGGCGAGAACCACCCGGGCAAGTCCGGCAGCAGCGGATCGAGCGGCAAGCCCGCGGACAACGGCAAGGGCGGCAAGGACCCCGACGAGCCGCCGGAGACATGCGACATGTCCGGTACGGGCGAACCCGGCAAGCCGGGTGAGCCGTTCCACGACGGCAAGTCGTCCTGGCCCGACGTCGTCAAGAACCGCCGCTCCACAGAGGACGCGATCAAGTGGGCGCGCGCCGAGGCGGACAGCCACAATTCGGGCTGGTTCCAGGGGTGCCTGAGGTTCACCGCGGTCGCGTACGGACATGAGGCCGCCGGTACCCAGTACGCCATCGACCACTACCAGATCGAGATGCCCAAGGACATGCGCCACGACGGCGACCGCAACCCGCCGCCGGGCGCCCTGATGTTCTGGGACACCGGACACCGCGCCGGCCACGTCGCGATCTATGTCGGGGACGGCAAGGTCGCGTCGAACGACATCGTGACGCCGGGCGAGATTTCCATCGTCCCCGCCACCGACATCGAGACCAAGTGGGGTGCGAAGTACCTGGGCTGGTCACCCCCCTACTACCCCAAGGCGGGATGACCCGGGTGATGATGGTGCGGCCGAACCGAAGGGGACCGGCGGGAAGTAAGGATTGGCCATGCCTGTTGTGACGGACCTCGACTCGGTCCCGCTGACACCCGTGTACACGATCGTGATCAGCGCCACGGGAGAAACCACCGTCGACGGTGAGCCGGTCGAGAACCTGCCGGGGCAGGACGCGCGCACGTCGGCCCTGGCCGACATCCGCGTCCGGGCCGCCCGCCGCGGGCATCCGGTGCGGATCAACGCCAAGGAGCCCGACGGTTCGGTCTGGCCCTTGATAGTCGATCACGACGGCGCGGTGACACCGCTGGACGCACCGCACCCCGCGCCTGTGGCCCCTCCGGCACCCGCCGCTCCCCTCGCGTCCCTCACCGAGCGGACCGGGCCGCTCGAACCCCGCCACGCCGCCCTGCTCGGCCGGGTCGTCACCGCCGAGCTGCGGGGCGACCTGGCGGGCGCGGCCGCCGCGGCCGCGGACCTGGAGACGGTGCTGACCGCGGACCTCGGCCCCCTCCACCCGCACACCCTCGGCGCGCTGGCCACCCGCGCCTGGCTGTCCCTGCTGCTGCGCGACGACTGGGCCGCCGCCACCCGGCTGCACGTCCTCGCCGCCGAGCGCCGCCGCCAGGCCGGGGCCCCGGACGTGGAGACCCGACGCGCGGCCCGCAACGCCCATGCCGCCTGGGCCCTGTTGCGCGCGGTCGACCCGGCGTCGGCGGCGGCCCTCCGCCCGGAGCTCGGCCGGATCGCGCACCTGACGGCATGACCGGCGGTGCCGCGCCCGCGGCCCGGAGGCCGCGGCCGCCGAGCCCGCCACGCATAACGAAAAAACCCCAGGCCGCTTGGCCTGAGGTTTCCTTGAAGAGCGGGTGACGAGAATCGAACTCGCGCTCTGAGCTTGGGAAGCTCATGTTCTACCATTAAACTACACCCGCGCGGACGCCCGTTTCGGAGCGTCGTATCGTCGCACACTCTACCCCATCGAAGACCCCCGGCGCACGTGCCGTGAGGGTCTTCACGGCTTTTGCGGGGTTGGTGAAGGGGGTGGGGACACAGCCTCGGCGGGCGGGAGTTGGGGCGTACGGTGGGAGGCGGCAAGTCGGCGGGGGCGGCCGGGAGTGCCGGGTGCGGGGCGCTGCGATACATCCCCTAATGTGGCTTTTGTCTTTCATGTCGTGCCGGAGGCGCGCATGAGCAACACCATGGGGAAAGGGAGCTCGATGGAGCGCACCGTCGTTCGTTGTGCCGAAGGGCACGTGTTCAGCACCGCTTCGTTCCCGATGCAGAACCTCGGTCCCGGCCGGCTCGGCCCGGGGCGGCTGCTCCGCTGCCCGCGCTGTGCCCGGCTGCGGCATTCCGTGCCGGTGGCGGTCCAGAAGCGGTGATCAAGGAGTCCTGAGTGCCTCGCGGGCCCGGTCCGATCGGACCGGGCCCGCGTTGTCCGTCTTCTCCGCGTATCCTCGACCCGTGCTTCTCTCAGACAAGGACATCCGGGCCGAGATCGACGCCGGCCGGGTGCGCATCGACCCGTTCGACGAATCGATGGTGCAGCCCTCGAGCATCGACGTGCGGCTGGACCGCTACTTCCGGGTGTTCGAGAACCACCGGTACCCCCACATCGACCCGGCGGTCGAGCAGGCGGACCTCACCCGTGAGGTGGTGCCGGAGGGCGACGAGGCGTTCATCCTGCACCCCGGTGAGTTCGTGCTCGCCTCGACGTACGAGGTCATCACGCTCCCCGACGACGTGGCCTCCCGTCTGGAGGGCAAGTCCAGCCTCGGCCGGCTCGGTCTGCTGACGCACTCGACGGCCGGCTTCATCGACCCCGGCTTCTCCGGTCATGTGACGCTGGAGCTGTCGAACATGGCCACGCTGCCGATCAAGCTGTGGCCGGGGATGAAGATCGGGCAGCTGTGCATGTTCCGGCTGACCTCACCCGTCGAGCATCCTTACGGGTCCGCGAAGCACGGCTCCCGCTATCAGGGCCAGCGCGGGCCGACGCCCTCGCGGTCCTTCCAGAACTTTCACCGCACACAGGTCTGAGCAGGGACAAGGCGAACAGCAACAGTGAGTGACAAGCGCGAGAATCTGACCTACCCCCTCTTCGGGCAGGCCATCCGTGAGCTGGCGCAGACCGTCGCGGACGACGGCTACGAGCCGGACATCATCCTCTCCATCGCACGTGGCGGCGTCTTCGTCGCGGGTGGCCTGGCGTACGCGCTGGACTGCAAGAACATCCACCTGGTCAATGTGGAGTTCTACACCGGTGTGGGCACCACGCTGGAGATGCCGGTGATGCTCGCGCCGGTGCCCAACGCGATCGACTTCTCCGAGAAGAAGGTCCTGATCGTCGACGACGTCGCCGACACGGGCAAGACGCTCAAGCTCGTCCACGACTTCTGCCTCGGCACGGTGGCCGAGGTGCGCAGCGCCGTGATCTACCAGAAGTCGCACTCCCTGGTGGACTGCGAGTACGTCTGGAAGCGCACCGACGAGTGGATCAACTTCCCGTGGAGCGTGGAACCGCCGGTCGTCCGGCGCGAGGGTCAGATCCTCGACGCGTAAGCCTTCTATGCGCATAAATGCGTGAGCGCATAAATGCGTAGAGGCAGCAATGCATAGGGAAGGGCCCCGGTCGCGAAGTGATGCGACCGGGGCCCTTCCCTATGACATGCGGGCAACCGCTACAGCGTGCCCAGCTTGATGATCGACAGCAGGGCGACCAGCTGGATCGCGGACGCGCCCAGCGCCTTCGGCCACGGCAGGTCGTGCGACTTGCTCACCATCGAGGTGAACAGCGCGGCGGCCGCCAGCCAGGTCGCCCAGCCGAGCACCTGGACGATCGTGCTGTCCCCGCCCAGGAACATCGCGAAGAGCAGCCTCGGCGCGTCCGTGATCGACATGATCAGCATCGACAGGCCGACCGTCGGCTGCCATATGCCGTCGCCGCCGAGCTGCCGGGCGAGGGTGTGGGTGACGGCGCCGAGGATCAGGCCGGAGATCACGACGATCACGCCGGTCATCAGCACCCACGGGATGCTGTTCGCGAGCGTGGCGTGCAGGACGTCGTCACGGGCCTTGTCGAAGCCGAAGACGGCGAGCAGGCCGTAGACGAAGGTGACGATCACGGCCGGGACCCACACCGCGTGGTCGCGCATCTGCCAGAAGGTGGCCGACGGGCGCAGGATGATGCCCTTCAGCAGCTCCTTCCACGGCAGGCGCGGCCCGGCGGGCGGCGCGGGCATCTGCTGCCCCGCGCGGTAGGTGTCGCCGCTGCCGTACGAGCCGTCGCCGTACGCGCCACCGCCGTACGTGCCGCCGCTGTAGGAGCCGTCGCCGTAGCCGTCGTTGTGCGGGCCGTGGCCGTACGGGCCGCCCGCCGGGCCGCCGTTGTACGCGCCGTAGGCGTCCGGCGCCTCGCCGACGCTGAACTGCTGTGTGTGGCCCGGATCGTCGGCGCTCCGCCCGTGGTGCGGGGCGGGGCGGCCGGGGTCGTACTGACCGTAGCCCTGCTGCGGGCCACCGCCGAAGTACTCCGGCTCGTCATGCCCCGGTGGCTGCTGCCACTGCTGACCGCCGCCCTGAGCACCGGTCTGACCGCCGTACGGGGCCTGGTACCGCTGCCCCGGGCGCTGTCCTTGCTGCGCGGGGCCGGGGTCGTGTGAGTCCCGTCCGCGTCCCATCCTGAATCCAGCCACGCTTCGAACGTACCCGCTCCTGGGAAGTGCGGAGCCGGGGGCGGGGAATCGGCCCCGCCATTGCTGCCGTCCTGTGACATCCCTTAGGGGAAAACTCAGGGCCTGGCGAGGTGTGAAGCGGCAGCGCCGACAAAAGGGCAACGCGTCACGCCGGACGACGAAGGCCGGTCCCCGCGATGTCACGCGGGGACCGGCCTTCGTCAGGAATGCGCGATGCCTGCCAGCGGCTACTTCACCGGTTCGGGCTCGGGTGCGTCGGCGGTTTCCCCGTCGTCCTCGGGCTCGACCGGTGTCTTGACCGATTCGAGGAGGAGCTGGGAGACGTCGACGACCTGGATGGATTCCTTGGCCTTGCCCTCGTTCTTCTTGCCGTTGACCGAGTCGGTCAGCATGACGAGGCAGAAGGGGCAGGCGGTCGAGACGATGTCCGGGTTGAGGGACAGGGCCTCGTCCACGCGCTCGTTGTTGATGCGCTTGCCGATGCGCTCCTCCATCCACATGCGCGCGCCGCCGGCGCCGCAGCAGAAACCGCGCTCCTTGTGGCGGTGCATCTCCTCGTTGCGCAGGCCCGGCACCTTCGCGATGATCTCGCGCGGCGGGGTGTAGACCTTGTTGTGGCGGCCCAGGTAGCAGGGGTCGTGATACGTGATCAGGCCCTCGACCGGGGTGACGGGGATCAGCTTGCCCTCGTCGACGAGGTGCTGGAGCAGCTGGGTGTGGTGGATGACCTCGTAGTCGCCGCCGAGCTGCGGGTATTCGTTGGCGATGGTGTTGAAGCAGTGCGGGCAGGTCGCGACGATCCTCTTCTTCGCCTTCTCGACCTTGACGCCTTCCGCCCCGTCCTCACCTTCGGCGGACTCGCCGAACGCCATGTTGAGCATCTCGACGTTCTGCTGGCCGAGCTGCTGGAAGAGGAATTCGTTGCCCAGGCGGCGGGCGGAGTCACCGGTGCAGTTCTCGTCGCCGCCCATGATGGCGAACTTCACACCGGCGATGTGCAGGAGCTCGGCGAACGCCTTGGTGGTCTTCTTCGCCCGGTCCTCCAGGGCGCCGGCGCAGCCCACCCAGTAGAGGTAGTCGACCTCGGTGAGGTCCTCGATGTCCTTGCCGACGACGGGAACCTCGAAGTCGACCTCCTTGGTCCACTGCAGGCGCTGCTTCTTGGCCAGGCCCCAGGGGTTGCCCTTCTTCTCGAGGTTCTTGAGCATCGTGCCCGCCTCGGAGGGGAAGGAGGACTCGATCATGACCTGGTAGCGGCGCATGTCGACGATGTGGTCGACGTGCTCGATGTCGACGGGGCACTGCTCGACGCAGGCGCCGCAGGTGGTGCACGACCACAGCACGTCGGGGTCGATGACGCCGTTCTCCTCCAGCGTCCCGATCAGCGGCCGCTCCGCCTCGGCCAGGGCCGCCGCGGGGACGTCCTTCAGCTGCTCGGCACTGGCCTTCTCGGTGCCCTCCATGTCCTTGCCGCCGCCGGCCAGGAGGTAGGGGGCCTTGGCGTGCGCGTGGTCGCGCAGCGACATGATCAGCAGCTTCGGGGAGAGCGGCTTGCCGGTGTTCCAGGCGGGGCACTGCGACTGGCAGCGGCCGCACTCGGTGCAGGTGTCGAAGTCGAGGAGGCCCTTCCAGGAGAAGTGCTCGATCTGGGAGACGCCGAACTGGTCGTCCTCGCCCGGGTCCTCGAAGTTGATCGGCTTGCCCTCGCTGACCATCGGCTGGAGCGCGCCCAGGGCGACGCCGCCGTCGGACTCGCGCTTGAACCAGATGTTGGGGAAGGCGAGGAAGCGGTGCCAGGCGACGCCCATGTCGGTCTTGAGGGAGATCGTGATCATCCAGATGAAGGACGTCGCGATCTTGATCATCGCCACCAGGTAGGTGACGTTCTGCAGCGTCTCGAGGCTGAGCCCCCTGAAGGCCGCGACCAGCGGGTACGAGGCGAAGTACCCGGCCTCGTAGTGGTCGACGCCGTGGAGGGCGCCCTCCAGGCCGCGCAGCGTCATGATGCAGGCGCCGACGATCAGGATGACGGCCTCGACGAAGTACGCCTGGCCGAAGTTGGAGCCCGCGAAGCGGGACTTGCGGCCCGCCTTGCCCGGCTTGCTCAGCTGCCGGATGACGATCAGGGTGAGGATGCCGAGCGTCGTCACCAGGGCGAAGAACTCGACCCAGAGCTCGTACGGCAGCCAGTCGCCGATGACCGGCAGCAGCCATTCGGCCTTGAAGAGCTGGCCGATGGCGTTGACGATCGTGATCAGCAACGAGAAGAAGCCCAGGGCCACGCCCCAGTGCGCGACGCCGACCACGCCCCAGCGGTTCATCCGGGTGTGGCCGAGGAACTCCTTGGCCACCGTGACCGTGCGCCGCACGGGCTCGTCGGTGCGGGTGCCGGCGGGGATGGGCTGACCGAGCCGCATCTGGCGGTAGATCTGCAGGACGGCACGGCCGAGCAGCGCGACGCCGACCGCGATGGTTACCAGCGACACGATGATCGCGGCGAGTTGCATGGAGGGGCTCCTCGGACCTGCGCGAGCGGGATTACTAATGGGTAACTTATCCAGTCCGTACGAGACTACTCACTCCCGCGCCCCCGATATAGGCGCACCGCCGGTGATCTGTGTCGCTCGGGCACCCCTCCTCGCCCCTTCCCCGGACCTGTCCTGCGCATAAGGCCCGCATAAGAGTTGAGCGGCCTCGACTCACCTCCGTTGACAGCGCGGGATCCGTGTTGCACGCTTGAGTCTGTTCCACTCAAGTCAGCTGGAGGAATCGACATGGCACGTGCGGTCGGCATCGACCTGGGTACGACGAACTCCGTCGTCAGTGTTCTCGAAGGCGGTGAGCCCACCGTCATCACCAACGCCGAGGGCGCCAGGACCACGCCGTCCGTCGTCGCCTTCGCGAAGAACGGTGAGGTCCTGGTCGGCGAGGTCGCCAAGCGCCAGGCCGTCACCAACGTCGACAGGACCATCCGGTCGGTCAAGCGCCACATGGGCACCGACTGGAAGATCAACATCGACGGCAAGGACTTCAACCCGCAGCAGATGAGCGCCTTCATCCTGCAGAAGCTCAAGCGGGATGCCGAGGCATACCTGGGCGAGAAGGTCGTCGACGCGGTCATCACCGTCCCGGCGTACTTCAACGACTCCGAGCGCCAGGCCACCAAGGAGGCCGGTGAGATCGCGGGCCTCAACGTCCTGCGCATCGTCAACGAGCCGACCGCGGCCGCCCTGGCGTACGGCCTCGACAAGGACGACCAGACCATTCTGGTCTTCGACCTCGGTGGCGGCACCTTCGACGTCTCGCTGCTCGAGATCGGCGACGGCGTCGTCGAGGTCAAGGCGACCAACGGTGACAACCACCTCGGTGGTGACGACTGGGACCAGCGCGTCGTCGACTACCTGGTCAAGCAGTTCCAGAACGGCCACGGCGTCGACCTGTCCAAGGACAAGATGGCCCTCCAGCGCCTCCGCGAGGCCGCTGAGAAGGCGAAGATCGAGCTGTCCTCGTCCACCGAGACCACGATCAACCTGCCCTACATCACGGCGTCCGCCGAGGGCCCGCTGCACCTGGACGAGAAGCTCACGCGCGCCCAGTTCCAGCAGCTGACCGCGGACCTGCTGGAGCGCTGCAAGACGCCGTTCCACAACGTCATCAAGGACGCGGGCATCAACCTGTCCGAGATCGACCACGTGGTCCTGGTCGGCGGTTCCACCCGTATGCCCGCCGTCGCCGAGCTCGTCAAGGAGCTGACCGGCGGCAAGGAGGCCAACAAGGGTGTGAACCCGGACGAGGTCGTCGCCATCGGCGCCTCGCTCCAGGCCGGTGTCCTCAAGGGTGAGGTCAAGGACGTCCTGCTGCTCGACGTCACCCCGCTGTCCCTCGGTATCGAGACTAAGGGCGGCATCATGACCAAGCTGATCGAGCGCAACACCACGATCCCGACGAAGCGCTCCGAGATCTTCACGACGGCCGAGGACAACCAGCCGTCCGTGCAGATCCAGGTCTACCAGGGCGAGCGCGAGATCGCGGCGTACAACAAGAAGCTCGGCATGTTCGAGCTGACCGGCCTGCCGCCGGCCCCGCGTGGCGTGCCGCAGATCGAGGTCTCCTTCGACATCGACGCCAACGGCATCATGCACGTGACCGCGAAGGACCTGGGCACGGGCAAGGAGCAGAAGATGACCGTCACCGGCGGCTCCTCGCTCGCCAAGGACGAGGTCGACCGCATGCGCCAGGAGGCCGAGCAGTACGCGGAGGAGGACCACCGCCGCCGCGAGGCCGCCGAGACCCGCAACCAGGGCGAGCAGCTCGTCTACCAGACCGAGAAGTTCCTCAAGGACAACGAGGACAAGGTCCCGGCCGAGGTCAAGACCGAGGTCGAGACCGCTGTCGGTGAGCTGAAGGAGAAGCTCAAGGGCGAGGACACGGCCGAGATCCGCACCGCGACCGAGAAGGTCGCCGCGGTCAGCCAGAAGCTCGGCCAGGCGATGTACGCCGACGCGCAGGCCGCCCAGGGCGCCGCCGGTGCCGAGGGCGCTGCCGGTGCCGGCCAGGCCAAGCCCGAGGACGACGTCGTGGACGCCGAGATCGTCGACGACGAGAAGCCCAAGGGCGGTGCGTCGGCGTGACCGAGGAGACCCCGGGTTTCGACGAGAAGCCTGAAGTCCCCTCCGACGCCACCCCCGAAGACGCGGCGCAGGGCGCCGGGTCCGCCGACCAGGCGGGCCCGGCCCCGGCCGGGGAAGAACTGGTCGAGGTAGGGCTCCAGGCGCAGCTGGACCAGGCCCAGTCCGCGCTCAGTGAGCGCACGGCTGACCTCCAGCGGCTCCAGGCCGAGTACCAGAACTACCGTCGCCGTGTGGAGCGGGACCGGGTCACGGTCAAGGAGATCGCCGTCGCGAACCTCCTGTCCGAGCTCCTCCCCACGCTCGACGACATCGGGCGCGCCCGTGATCACGGCGAGCTGGTCGGCGGCTTCAAGTCCGTCGCCGAGTCGCTGGAGACGGTCGTCGCCAAGATGGGCCTGCAGCAGTTCGGCAAGGAGGGCGAGCCCTTCGACCCGCTGGTGCACGAGGCGCTGATGCACAGCTACGCGCCGGACGTCACCGAGACCACGTGCGTGCAGATTCTGCAGCCGGGGTATCGGATCGGCGAGCGGACGATCCGCCCCGCGCGGGTCGCGGTCGCCGAGCCCCAGCCGGGCGCGCAGAAGGGCGACGGCGAGGGCGACGAGGCCGACGAGAGCGGTGGCCCGGACCAGGGCTGACGCTATGACCGACCGCAGTGACCGGAAGGAGGGACGCCGGGGATGAGCACCAAGGACTTCGTCGAGAAGGACTACTACAAGGTCCTCGGCGTGCCCAAGGACGCCACCGAGGCCGAGATCAAGAAGGCGTACCGGAAGCTCGCACGCGAGAACCACCCGGACGCCAACAAGGGCGACACCAAGGCCGAGGAGCGCTTCAAGGAGATCTCCGAGGCGAATGACGTCCTCGCCGACCCCAAGCGCCGCAAGGAGTACGACGAGGCACGCGCCCTCTTCGGCAGCGGCGGCTTCCGTCCCGGGCCGGGTGGCGCGGGCGGCGGCTCCTTCAACTTCGACCTGGGCGACCTCTTCGGGGGCGCCCAGGGCGGGGCGGGCGCCGGCGGGTTCGGCGGCGGTCTCGGCGACGTCTTCGGCGGCCTGTTCAACCGCGGCGGCGGCACGCGTACGCAGCCGCGGCGGGGCCAGGACATCGAGTCCGAGGTGTCGCTCAGCTTCACCGAGGCGGTCGACGGGGCCACGGTCCCGCTGCGGATGTCCTCCTCGGCGGCGTGCAAGACGTGCTCCGGCACGGGCGACAAGAACGGCACGCCGCGGGTCTGCCCGACCTGCGTCGGCACCGGTCAGGTGTCGCACGGCTCGGGCGGCGGCTTCTCGCTGACCGACCCCTGTCCCGACTGCAAGGGCCGCGGGCTGATCCCCGAGAACCCCTGCGACGTCTGCAAGGGCAGCGGCCGGGCCACGTCCTCGCGCACCATGCAGGTCCGCATCCCGCCGGGCGTCTCCGACGGCCAGCGGATCCGGCTGCGCGGCAAGGGCGCCCCGGGCGAGCGCGGCGGGCCGAACGGCGATCTGTATGTCGTCGTCCACGTCGATGCCCACCCGGTCTTCGGGCGCAAGGACGACAACCTCACCGTCACCGTGCCGGTCTCCTTCGCGGAGGCGGCGCTGGGCGGCGAGGTGAAGGTGCCGACGCTCGGCGGCCCCCCGGTCACCCTCAAGCTGCCGGCGGGCACGCCCAACGGCCGTACGATGCGCGCCCGGGGCAAGGGCGCGGTGCGCAAGGACGGCACCCGCGGCGACCTCCTCGTCACCGTCGAGGTGGCCGTGCCGAAGGAGCTCGACGACAAGGCGCGGGATGCCCTCCAGGCGTACCGCGAGGCGACGGCGGGCCAGGACCCTAGGGCCGAGCTGTTCCAGGCCGCGAAGGGAGCATGAGATGGACGGCCGACGACGGCGTTTCGAACCAGCACAGCCTTTCCAGCTGACCGACGAGTCGCCGGTCTATGTCATCTCCGTGGCCGCGCAGCTGTCGGGCCTGCACCCGCAGACGCTGCGGCAGTACGACCGGCTCGGCCTGGTCTCCCCGGACCGCACGGCCGGGCGCGGCCGGCGCTATTCGGCGCGCGACATCGAGCTGCTGCGGCAGGTCCAGCAGCTGAGCCAGGACGAGGGCATCAACCTCGCCGGCATCAAGCGCATCATCGAGCTGGAGAACCAGGTGTCCGCGCTCAAGGCGCGCATCGCGGAGCTCCAGGGTGCGGTCGAGGGCGCCGCCACGGCCATGCAGCAGCGAGAGGCCGCGGTGCACGCTTCGTACCGCCGCGACCTGGTCCCGTATCAGGACGTGCAGCAGACGAGCGCGCTCGTGGTCTGGCGCCCCAGGCGCGACCAGGGCTGAGCCGGTCCGGAGGGGCCCGGAGAGCGTGTCGCTCTCCGGGCCCCTCCGGGTTTTTCAGCCGGTGAGGCGGAGGCGGACCTCCAGCTCGTGCTCGCCCGGGACCGTGCCGCGGCTCTCCACGGTGAAGGCCGTGGCCAGTTCCTCGCCGACCTGGCGCACGGGGTCCGCGGCGCCGAAGAGATCGACGTCGACCGGGCCGGACAGCGGCACCGGCGCGCCCTTCGCGGGCGTGCGGCGGGTGCGGGCGTCGACGACCATGCACCACACCATGGGGTGCTCGGGGCCCGCCGCCTTCGTCTCGCTGCGCGGGGGCCCGGCGCCCTCGGGGAACGCGGCCTCCAGGGCGCGGAACACCGCGCCCGCGTCCTGGTGTCCGCAGCCGGTCAGGTGGACGCTGACGTGATCCGCGCTCTCGGCGCCGCTCATGACGTGGGTACTCCTCTTGCCGTCGGGTCTTGCCGTCGAGACGGCCGTCATCCCGACGGTACGAGCGCCCGCGCCGCGCGGCATCAGCACAGGGCCAACCGGGGTCGGTTCAGGCCAGCCCCAGCGCCTTGGTGACGGTGATCTCGACGAGGACGCGGTCGGGGTTGGGCGCGGGCGTCCGGCCGTACCGCTCGGCGTAGCGCGCGACGGCGTCCGCGACGGCCTCCGGCTCGGTGCGCACGACGGCGACGCCCTCCAGGGTGGCCCAGCGCCGCTCGCCTATCTGGCACACCGCGACCCGGGCGCCGTCCGCTCCGGCGGCCAGAATGTTCGCGATCTTGCGGCTGTCCTTGTTGGTGATGACCCGGGCGATCCCGGCCTCGGGATCGAAGGTGACCCCCACGGGCACGAGGTGCGGGCTGCCGTCGGGGCGGGTGGTGGTCAGGGTGCAGATGTGCCGCTCCCGCCAGAACTCGACATAGGCGGGGGAGAGGTTGCGCAGATCGTGAGCCATGCCGGAAGCGTAGTCGTGGCCCGCTCAGGCGAAGTCGGACGTCTCCAGGTCGAAGGCGAACGGCTCGGGGAGGGGAAGCGGCTTGCCGAAGGCCGTGGAGTGGACCTCCGCGTAGTCGTCGATCGCGGGGTCGGGGTCGCTGTGCAGCGTGACGGTGCCCTGCTCACGGTCGACGAGGACGTAGAGCGGGATCCCGCCACGGGCGTAGCAGTGGCGCTTGGTGATGCGGTCGCCGGCCGGTTTGTTGCTGGTGACCTCGACGACCATGGCCACACCGTCGCAGGGCATCCACGAGGGAGCGCCGCGGAAGAGACGCAGCTCGCGCGGGGCGAATGTGGCGTCGGGGATCACGTGGTTCTTCGGGCACCGCCCTCCGCTGGGCATGAGCAGGCCCTTGTTGCCGGAGCAGTCCATGTCGGTGCGTGACATGCGCAGCACCTGACGGATGACTGTGCTCAGGTAGTCCTCGTGCTCGCCATCCGGTGCCGGTGACACGACAATCTCCCCCTCGATGAGCTCGGCCTTGAAGCCTTCAGGGGTCTCCAGGGCCAGAAAGCTCTCCAGGAGGAGTTCTTCCTGCGTAGCCGTCGGCTCGTATGCCATAGCAGTCATGCTGCACCCCCAATGCGGTTGAAGGCCAGTGTTGCCCGCGGACCGGCGGGGTGGGCGGTGATCGTGGCGATGTCACTCGAAGGAACGTGCCGGGCACGCGCGTGCGGACGGCAGTCCACAGGCGGAGCATGGAACCGGGCGGACCTGCTGGCCAATCCAATGTTGAGTGGACTAGGCTCAAGTTATCGCACGTTGGCTTCAGCAGGACAGCCATCGGAGCGGCACAGAGGAGGAGTGCACAGTCGTGGATGCGGAGCTGACGAACAAGAGCCGTGAGGCGCTGAGCGGCGCCGGTGAGCGGGCCGTGTCGGCGGGGCACGCCGACATGACGCCCGCGCACCTGCTGCTCGCCCTCCTCGCCGGCCAGGACAACGAGAATGTGATGGACCTGCTCGCCGCCGTCGAGGCCGATGCCGCGGCGCTGCGGTCGGGCGCCGAGCGGGAGCTGGGCGGGCTGCCGAGCGTGCAGGGGTCGACGGTCGCGCCGCCGCAGCCCAACCGCGAGCTGCTGGCCGTCATCGCGGACGCCTCGCAGCGCGCCCGCGAGCTGGGCGACACCTACATCTCCACCGAGCACCTGCTCATCGGGCTCGCCGCCAAGGGCGGCCGCACCGGTGAGCTGCTGGAGCGGCAGGGCGCGTCCGCGAAGAAGCTGCTGGCGGCCTTCGAGGCGGCCCGCGGCGGGCAGCGCGTGACCTCGCCGGATCCGGAGGGCACGTACAAGGCGCTGGAGAAGTTCGGCCAGGACCTCACCGCCGCGGCCCGTGAGGGCAGGCTCGACCCGGTCATCGGCCGGGACGCCGAGATCCGCCGCGTGGTGCAGGTGCTCTCCCGGCGTACGAAGAACAACCCGGTCCTCATCGGTGAGCCGGGCGTCGGCAAGACCGCCGTCGTGGAGGGGCTGGCGCAGCGGATAGTCAAGGGCGATGTCCCGGAGTCGCTGCGCAACAAGCGGCTCGTCTCGCTCGACCTCGGCGCGATGGTCGCGGGCGCGAAGTACCGCGGTGAGTTCGAGGAGCGGCTCAAGACCGTCCTCGCCGAGATCAGGTCCAGCGAGGGCCAGATCATCACGTTCATCGACGAGCTGCACACGGTCGTCGGCGCGGGCGCCGGGGGCGACTCCGCCATGGACGCGGGCAACATGCTCAAGCCGATGCTGGCCCGCGGCGAGCTGCGCATGGTCGGCGCGACGACGCTGGACGAGTACCGCGAGCGGATCGAGAAGGACCCCGCGCTGGAGCGCCGCTTCCAGCAGGTGCTGGTCGCCGAGCCCTCCGTGGAGGACTCCATCGCCATCCTGCGTGGCCTCAAGGGCCGCTACGAGGCGCATCACAAGGTCCAGATCGCCGACTCCGCCCTGGTCGCCGCCGCCACCCTCTCCGACCGCTACATCACCTCCCGCTTCCTGCCCGACAAGGCCATCGACCTGGTGGACGAGGCGGCCTCCCGGCTGCGCATGGAGATCGACTCCTCCCCCGTGGAGATCGACGAGCTCCAGCGCGCCGTCGACCGGCTCAAGATGGAGGAGCTCGCGCTCTCCAAGGAGGTGGACGAGGCCAGCAAGCAGCGCCTGGAGAAGCTGCGCCGCGACCTCGCCGACAAGGAGGAGGAGCTGCGCGGTCTGACCGCCCGCTGGGAGAAGGAGAAGCAGTCCCTCAACCGGGTGGGTGAGCTCAAGGAGCGCCTCGACGATCTGCGCGGCCAGGCCGAGCGCGCCCAGCGCGACGGCGACTTCGACACCGCCTCCAAGCTGCTCTACGGCGAGATCCCCGGCCTGGAGCGCGAGCTCGCGGCCGCCGCGGAGGCGGAGGCCGAGGCCGAGCAGGAGGCCGCCACCCGCGACCTCATGGTCAAGGAGGAGGTCGGCCCGGACGACATCGCCGACGTCGTGGCCTCCTGGACCGGCATCCCGGCCGGCCGCCTGCTGGAGGGCGAGACGCAGAAGCTGCTGCGCATGGAGGAGGAGCTCGGCAAGCGGCTCATCGGCCAGGAGGAGGCCGTCACCGCCGTCTCCGACGCCGTGCGCCGCTCCCGCGCGGGCATCGCCGACCCCGACCGGCCCACCGGCTCCTTCCTCTTCCTCGGCCCGACGGGCGTCGGCAAGACCGAGCTGGCCAAGGCGCTCGCGGACTTCCTCTTCGACGACGAGCGGGCCATGGTCCGCATCGACATGAGCGAGTACAGCGAGAAGCACTCGGTGGCCCGCCTCGTCGGCGCCCCGCCCGGCTACGTCGGCTACGAGGAGGGCGGCCAGCTCACCGAGGCCGTCCGCCGCCGCCCCTACACCGTCGTGCTCCTGGACGAGGTCGAGAAGGCCCACCACGAGGTCTTCGACATCCTGCTCCAGGTTCTCGACGACGGACGGCTGACCGACGGCCAGGGGCGCACGGTCGACTTCCGCAACACCATCCTGATCCTGACCTCCAACCTCGGTTCCACCTATCTGGTGGATCCGCTGCTCAAGGAGGACCAGAAGAAGGACAAGGTGCTGGAGACCGTCCGCGCCTCCTTCCGGCCCGAATTCCTCAACCGCCTCGACGATCTGGTGGTCTTCCACGCCCTGGGCGTGGGCCAGCTGGAGCGGATCGCCGGGATCCAGATCGCCCACCTCCAGCGGCGCCTCGCCGACCGCCGCCTCACCCTCGACGTCACCGAGCCCGCCCTGCGCTGGCTGGCCACCCTCGGCCAGAGCCCGGACGCCCCGGACGGGGCCACGCCCGACCTCACCTACGGCGCGCGCCCGCTGCGCCGCCTGGTGCAGACGGCCATCGGCGACCGCCTCGCGCGGGCGATCCTGGCCGGTGGGATCCGGGAGGGCGACACTGTAAAGGTGGACGTCGATCCGGCCGGGGACGGCCTGACGGTGGAGCCGGAGCGGCGGGAAGCGCTCGCGGGTTCGTCATCGGCGGCGTGATCCCGAGGGGCGGGGGTTGCCAGCCCCCGCCCGGCATGGGGGAGGATGGCGGGAACCGTACGAAGGGAAATTCACGGTGAGCATCGACCCGTCCTCGATTCCGAATTTCGGGGGCCAGCCCGAACCGCAGGAGACGGGCCCGGCCGGCCCCGTCATCCCCGACCAGGACCTGGTCAAGCAGCTCCTCGAGCAGATGGAGCTGAAGTACGTCGTGGACGACGAGGGAGACCTCGCCGCACCGTGGGAGCAGTTCCGTACGTACTTCATGTTCCGCGGCGAGGACGAGCAGCAGGTCTTCTCCGTGCGGACGTTCTACGACCGTCCGCACGGCATCGAGGAGAAGGCACAGCTCCTCGAGGTCGTCGACGACTGGAACCGCCGGACCCTGTGGCCGAAGGTCTACACCCACACCAACGACGACGGCACCGTCCGTCTGATCGGTGAGGCGCAGATGCTGATCGGCGTCGGCGTCTCCCTGGAGCACTTCGTCTCCAGCACGGTCAGCTGGGTGCGCGCCTCGATCGAGTTCGACAAGTGGCTCATCGAGCAGCTCGGCCTGGAGGCCGACGCCGAGGCGGGCGACGACAAGCCGGACGAGGAAGCCTGAGGATTTCGGCTTCGACGGGTGGGCTGTGAGCGGCTGAGCTCAGCCCGCTCGCGGGACGAAACGACCCGCGGCCGGCAATCGGCAGAGCCCGTGTGCCGCCGGTCTTACATCGGCATGCGGGCGACCGTCAGCAGGTAGGTCCCGTAGAGGAACGAGAGCCCGGCCAGCGCGCCGACCGTCACGACGACGGTGCGCTGCCGGGCTCTCGCCATCGCCAGGGCCGCCGGTAGCAGCAGCGGGAAGGCCGGCAGCAGGAAGCGCGGCTTGGACGCGAAATAGCTGGAGCCGCCGACCGCGATGATGACGAGCACCAGCGCGTAGACCGCCAGCACCGCGGGCGGCCGGTCGAGGAAGAGCAGGACGAGCGCGACCAGCGCGACGCCCAGGATCGCCAGGGTGACGTAGTAGGCCATGGCGTCCCGGCCGATGAAGAGGTGCCGGATGAACCGGAACGCGTCCCGCCCGAAGTCGAACCGCGACCCCCACAGCCGCTGCACGTCGAAATAGCCGAGCACCCCGCCGCCGGAGCGGAAACCGGCCCACAGCACATAGGCGGTCCAGCCGAGCGGCGCGAGCGCCGCGCCCGCCCAGACCCGCCAGTCCGTACGGGCGGGCCGGTCCCGGGCCAGGGTGAGGGCGGCGCCGACGCAGACGGCCGCGGCCACCGCGACGGCGTTGGGCCGCGAAAGCCCCGCGAGCAGCGCGAGCGCCCCGGCCCACAGCCGCCGCCCGGTGATCGCCGCGTAGAGCGCCCAGGCGGCGAGGGCGGTCATCAGCGGCTCGGTGTAGGCCATGGTCTGCACGATCGCGTGCGGCAGCAGCCCCCACAGGACGACGAGCGCGGTGGCCACTTTGCGGCCGTGCAGCCGCTCGCCGATCGCGTAGATGCCCCAGGCGGCCGCGCCGGCCGAGAACCAGGCGACGAGCAGCCCCGCGGTGACCGCGGTGAACGGCAGCACGGTCATCACCGCGCGCACCAGACCGGGGAACAGCGGGAAGAACGCCAGGTCGTTGAAGACCACCCCGCGGGTGGTGGGCGAGGGGATGATCAGGCCGTAGCCGTGCCGGGCGATGTCGGCGTACCAGATGCCGTCCCAGGAGTGGCCGAGCAGCGTGCGCGGATGGCGTCCGATCCACCAGGCCCAGCCCGCCATGACCGACATCCCGGTGAGCCGGACGGCGGCGTAGAGCGCGAGCGCGGGGCCGGCCCTGCGCAGGGCGTCGCGCACCCGGTCGAGGCGGCGGGCACGGGCACTCGGGGCCGCGGGGTGCGGTTCCGGCGCGCGTACGGGCACGGCGGTGTCGGCTGACACGGGGGCACCTCCGGTGCGGGCGCGGCCCGGTGTCCGCCGCGGGGGCGGTGCGGGGGCCGGGGCACGGGTACGGACGGGTGGCGGTTCGGCATACCGACCATGCGTCTCGCGCGTCACGCGCGCGACACGGAACGCCCGTTAGCGGTGCGCCTTCCACCCGCTCGGCGGGCACGGCGGAGTGTCTGCGCGGGACGGGGGCGCGGGTGTGCAGAGGGGCGGGCCAAGGGAGGTGCGCGCCGTCCGTCGGGGACGCGGGCCGCCGAGTGCCGCGCGCGTCACCGCGGTGCGCGCGGAAGGGCGCCCGGCACGGCCGCCGGGCGTCCGCGCGTGGACGCGTCCGGACGGCGTGCGATTTCCTTGTGAACTCCCGCCGCGCGCCGGGGTGGTGGGCATTCGCACGCCCGCCTTCGTGACGCGCCCCAATGCGCCCTCCAGCGTCGTGCATTTCTCGTTCCGCATTGGTGAAGAACCCGTGTCCATGTCGTCGACAGTGCCCGGAAAGGCTGTTTGAGCAGGGGATTTGCAGATGGCTCAGGTCTGATCGCATATGCGTCCAGCCGCTTGTCGGGGGCCTGTCGTGCGCAATGATTCTGAACAGTTGAACTGCCTGGCCCTCGCGTGGATGGAAAGCACGATGAGATGGGTAAAAACGCTGTGAGCACCGGTCAATTCATGATTCCCTCTCATTCAGAGACACGTGTCGGAGACGACTCCTCACGGAATCCTCGGAATCACTGTCATCGGACCCCACGGAACACTCATATGTGGGCATGAGCCGGCGCACTCGAAGACTCTGGTCCTCCTCGGCGGGCCGGCCCACCCTCCACTGCGTGCTTGCGGAGCCGACCCATGCTCACCACCCTCAAGACCACCTACACCGACACCCGTGCCGCCGACCTCGCCTGGTGTCTGGGGAAGGCCCCTCTCCCCGCCCTGGCCGTCCTCGACCTGCGGCTCGCCGACTCCCTCGTCCAACTGCGCCTGCTCGGCGCCTCCCACCAGGTGCTGCTGGAGGAGGAGGGCGGCGTCTGCTCGGAGACCGTGGCCTGCCTGCCGGGCAGCGCCACCCCGCTGCCGCTGGGCGTGGCCCGCCGCGTCGGCGCCTGGGAGTACGAGTTCGCGGCCCGGATAGAGACCCTGTCGCACGGCTCCTTCGCGGGCCGGGCGCAGGAGCTGCTGGCGCTGGTCGCCGAGCATCCGTACGGACTGGCCGGCACGTTCCCGGGGAGCCCGCACGCCTTCACCGCGCTGCTCGCGCAGCGGCGCGAGGGTCAGGTCAGCTGGCGCACCTGGCACGCGTATCCGCAGGAGGGGCGGCTGGTCGCCACCCGCACGAGAGTGGCCGCGCGGGCCGCCGCGGCCCTCTGAGCGACCCCGCGAGGCGCCCGGAAACGCGCCATGGAACACCTGTAATAAACCCTTGTGGGTGACAAAAGGTTGTCGGATCGTGACGTAGCGTTCCCATCATGATCTACCGCCCGGCACCGGCGCGGCTGCCCGTACCGGCCGGGCTCGGCCGCTTGGTGGTCCTGACCACCGTCTTCATCTGCGCCGCCTGCGGGCTGGTGTACGAGCTGGAGCTGGTCGCCCTGGCCTCGTATCTGATCGGCGATTCCGTCACCCAGGCGTCGGTCGTGCTGTCGGTGATGGTCTTCGCGATGGGCATCGGCTCGCTGCTCGCCAAGAGGCTGAGAGCCAGGGCGGCCCTGGGGTTCGCCGCCGTCGAGGCGGTGCTGGCGCTGGCCGGCGGCCTGTCGGCCATGGCGCTCTACGCCTGCTTCGCCTGGTTCGGCCAGGCACGGCCGGCCCTGGTGGCGTTCTCCCTGACCATCGGGGTGCTGATCGGTGCCGAGGTGCCGCTGCTGATGACCCTCATCCAGCGCATCCGGCGGCAGGACGCGGGCGGCGCGGTCGCCGACCTCTTCGCCGCCGACTATGTGGGCGCCCTGGTCGGCGGGCTCGCCTTCCCCTTTCTGCTGCTGCCCGTGCTCGGGCAGTTGACGGGCGCGCTGTTCACCGGCGCGGTCAACGCGGCGGCGGGCGGGGCGCTGGTGCTCTGGCTCTTCCGCGGCGATCTGAGCGTGCGCTCGCGCTGGGCGCTCCTCGCCGCCAACGCGCTGGTGCTGGCGCTGCTGGCCGCGGGCACGGTCCTCACCGGCCCCTTCGAGCGGGCCGCGCGCCAGGCGGTCTACGGCTCGGATGTGCGGGTGGCCGTGCAGTCGGATGTGCAGGAGGTCGTGCTCACCGGCGGAGGCGGCAGCGGGAAGCCGCTCTCGATCTTCCTCGACGGACGGCTGAAGGTCAGCGGGGACGACGAGTTCCGCTATCACGAGGCGCTGGTCCACCCCGCGATGTCCGGGCCGCACCGCAGGGTCCTGGTGCTCGGCGGTGGCGACGGCCTCGCCCTGCGCGAAGTGCTGCGCTACGGGGACGTCGCCTCGGTCACCGTCGTCGAACTCGACCGGGCCCTGCTGCGGTTGGCCCGCACCGACCGCGATCTGACCGCGCTCAACCACGACGCCTTCCGGGATCCGCGGGTGCGCACGGTCGTCGGCGACGCCTTCGACTGGCTGCGCGGCCGCCCCGCCGACGGCCCTCCGTACGACGTGGTGATCTGCGATCTGCCCGACCCGGGCATCACCCCCAGCACCAAGCTGTATTCGCAGGAGTTCTACGGCCTGGCGGAGCGCCGCCTGGCGCCCGGTGGGCGGCTCGCCGTGCACGCCGGCACGGTCGACGCCCGCCCGCGCGTCTTCTGGACGGTGGAGGCCACGATCCGCTCGCTGGGCCTGCGCACCCGGGCCTACCGGGTGGGTAGCGCGCCCGGCGGGCCCGAGCGCACGGCCGGGCGGCGGGCCGTCGAGCGCGCGGGGGAGGGGGACGACTGGAGCTTCGTCCTCGCGTCCCGGGAGTCCATATCCCTGCAACTCCCGCCGGTGCGCCCCTGCTTGCAGTCACTGA
The DNA here is from genome assembly GCF_044387105.1 of Streptomyces sp. NPDC020379. Lineage (NCBI taxonomy): Bacteria > Bacillati > Actinomycetota > Actinomycetes > Kitasatosporales > Streptomycetaceae > Streptomyces > Streptomyces sp. NPDC020379. Next base: position 94,206 of record NZ_JBIRVR010000008.1, on the reverse strand, counting down.
CGCCCGGCGAGCTGGCCGCGGCCGCCCGCGCCGCCGAGCGCAGCCGTGAGCCCGGGCTGCTGCCGTCGACCCTCATGCACCCGCGCTATGGGGAGTGACGTCCGGCTGCCGGCGGAACGTGGCGCGGAAGGCGCCCGGGGAGCAACCGGCGCGATGGTGGAAGAACTTGGAGAAGTTCGCCGCGTCGTCGAAGCCGATCCGCTCGGCGATCCGGGCGGCGGGCAGCTCGCTGTGTGCGAGCAGCCGCTTGGCCTCCAGCATCACCCGGCGGTCGATGAACTCCTTGGCGCCCACCCCCGCGCCCGTGAGGGCCGCGCGCGAGAGGGTGCGAGGGGAGTAGCCGAGCGTGCGGGCGTAGTCGGCGACCCGGTGGCTGGTCGCGAAGTCCCGCTCGACGGCCGCCCGGAAGCGCACGAAGGCGTCCCCCGGCGCGGGCACGCTGCTGCCGACCGGGGCCGTGAGGTGCGCGAGGCGCAGCACCAGCACGGACAGCAGGTGCCGAAGCACGGCGGAGTGCACATCGGCGGGCAGTCCGCGACTGGTGCGGAAATCGGCCTCCAGGTGGTGCACCGCGCAGAAGACGGCCTCCCGGTCCTGCCCGACCGGCTGCCACAGCACCGGCCGGAAGGGATCGTCGGCCACCGCCGCGACGGCCGTGCCGGGGGAGAGGAAGCCGGGCTGCACCAGGACGACCGCGCCGTCGATGCCCTCCACCGCGCCGTACTGCTGCACCTGTCCGGGCCGCACCCACAGCACCGACCCCTCCTCCAGGGAGTAACCGGTGAAGTCGACGGTGTGTCCCGCGGCCCCGGAGCGGACGGCGATGATCTGGTGGAAGTCCAGCCGCTGCGGCTTGGCGAGCAGGCCCTCGGGCGAGCGGGCGCGCAGCTGGGCGAGCGTCATCACCTCGACCCCCTCGGGCGTGCCCGGCGGGGCCCGGTAGGTGAGCTCGACGATCTCTTCCTGGCGGGCATGTCGCTTTTTCACCATGAGGAGACCTGAGCGTACCTGGTCGGCCCCTGGAAACGGCCATAGCTTGGTCGTAACGCACCACAAGGAGTGCGTGGCCCACAGCAGTCGTCCCGGCCGGGACAGGCTGCCCGTTTCAGGGAAAGACATGGCACGGCACAAGCTCACTTACGCATTCGACGCCTACTGCGGCTGGTGCTACGGCTTCGGACCCGCCGTCCGGGAATTCGCCGCGGCGAACGCCGGGCGCGTCGAGCTGACCGTGCGCAGCGGCGGCCTCTTCACCGGCCCCCGGGCGCAGCCCGTCTCCGCGTACTCCTACATCCCGCAGGCCGACGCCCGCATCGGCGAGCTGACCGGCGCCGTCTTCGGCCCCGGCTACGCCAAGGCGTTCGCCGACGGCACCGCCGTGCTCGACTCGGCCGACGCCGCGACGGCCCTGGTCGCGCTGCGCCGACAGGCGCCCGAGAGGACACTGGAGTTCGCCGGTGCTCTGCAACGAGCCTGGTACGTCGACGGGCTGAGCCTCTCCGACCCGGACACCCTGCGCGTGGTCGCCGCCGGGCTCGACGGCGTCGACGGCGAGGCCGTCGTGGCCGCCGCCGCGGACCCGGACGCCCGCCGCGAGGCGGAGGCGGACTTCCGCGAGGTGCGCCGCCTGGGCGTCGACAGCTTCCCCACGCTGCTGCTGCACACCCCCGGCGGCGTACGGCGCCTCGGCGGGCCGACCTCGTCCGCGGCGGCCCTCACCCGGGCCCTCGACCAGCACTGACTCCCTCTCCCCCTTCCCCTCCTTTTCCCATCCTTTCTCTCCCTGAGGAGCCCCCCATGGCAAAGATCGCTCTCTTCGGCGCCAACGGCACCATCGGCAGCCGCGTCCTGCGCGAGGCGCTCGACCGCGGTCACCAGGTCACCGCCGTCGTCCGTGACCCCGCGAAGCTCTCCGAGGCGCCCGGCCTGACCGTCGTCACCGGTGACGTCCTCGACCCGAAGTCGGTGGCCGCCGTCGCCGAGGGCCAGGAGGTCGTCGTCAGCGCGGTCGGCGGCGGCGACGGACCCGGCCACATCGCGACCATCGAGCCGGCGGCCAAGTCGCTGGTGGCGGGCGTCCGTACGCTCGGTGACGCCGCCCCGCGCATCATCGCGGTCGGCGGCGCCGGTTCGCTGCGCACGCCCGAGGGCAAGCAGGTCTGGGACACCGAGGGGCTCCCCGAGTTCCTGCTCCAGATCATGCACGCGCACGGTGACGCGCTGGACTACTACCGCACCGTCGACGACGTCCGCTGGACCAACATCAGCCCCGCCGGGACGATCGAGCCGGGCGAGCGCACGGGCACGTACCGCACGGCCCTGGAGGACCTCGTCATCGGTGCCGACGGCAAGAGCCGCATCTCCGCCGAGGACTACGCGGTCGCGCTCGTGGACGAGATCGAGCGTCCGAAGCACGTGGGCGAGCGCTTCACGGTCGGCGACTGACATTCGCCCTTCGGGGTTCCGCGGGCGGGGCGCGACGGAAAGTTCGGCCTGAGAGGCACTGGTGAGGGGCCTGATGGGTAGGCTCGCTTGCTATGGAGCATGAGGTGTTCGTTCCGTTTTCCGTCGACTCCGTCCGCCGGGTCCTCGCCGACCCCGCCCGCGTGGTGCGCTGCGTCCCCGGCCTCCAGCAGGACGTCGCGGATGCCTCCGGCGCGCTCGTGGCCGGACGCCTCCGACTGCGCATAGGTGGCTCGACCATCACCTACCGGGGCTCGCTGCACCTGACCGAGCGCGACGGCTCCTACGAGCTGTCGGGCGAGGGCAGCGAGGTGCGCGGCTCCGGGACGGTGACGCTCGCGCTGCGCGGCGTGCTGGCGCCCACCGCCGAGGGCTCCCGGCTGACCTGCACGGGAACGGTCGGCAGCACCGGCCGGCTGGCGGAGTTCGACGAGAAGGCCGTGGAGGCCACGGCCCGCCGCCTGCTCGACCGTTTCGCCGCCGCGCTCGTGGAGGAGCTGCGGGAGGACGCGGAGGAGGAGGCGGGCGCCGCGGGCGAGGGCCCCCGGCTGGAGGGCGGCAGCGTCTTCGACACGGAGGTCCCGCCGCCGTCCCTCGATTCTTCGGCGGACGACGAACTCGACGAGGACGACGAGGACGACGAGGACGACGTCGACGACGAGCCGCCCGCGGAGGCCGCGCACGCGCGCCGCACGATGATCGGGCGCAGCGCGGAAGAGGTCGACCACGCGCCGCCGCGCGGCCGTTACGCGCCCGTCCCGGCCCCGGAGGCGGCCTCGGCGACGGCGGCCGCGCTGCGCTGGGCGGCGCCCGCGGCGGCGGTGGCCCTGGCCTCGGCGGTCGTGGTGAGCCGGGCGCTCCGCCGCAGGCGCTGAGCCGCGCGGCCCGGAGCCGGGCTGCCCGGCGGAGAGCCCGGACCGGCGATCGAGGGTCCGGGTTCGGGGCGGCGCCCCGAATCCCGGTGTCCGGCCCATAAGGTCGCATCGTGAGCACCGACAAGACGAATCAGGTCCACCTGAAGGCGGGCGACGCCGAGCTGACCGTGGACCCCCGGAACGGGTGCAGGCTCACCAGCCTGCGTATCCGCGGCACCGAACTCCTGCGGCAGGGTGCCAAATACGGCGCCTTCCCCATGGTCCCCTGGTGCGGCCGCATCGAGCTGGGGCAGTTCCGCAACGGCGGCGAGCGCCACCAGATGCCCGTCAACCATCCCCCGCACGCGATCCATGGCACCGGCCGCGACACCGCCTGGAGCACGGTGCGCGCGGACGACACCTCCGCCGCGTTCACATACGACCTCGCCGAGCCGTGGCCGTACTCCGGCCGGGTCACCCAGCTGGTGGAGCTGGCGGCGGACTCCCTCACGCTGACCATGGGCGTCGAGACGTACGACAACTCCTTTCCGGCGCAGGCCGGCTGGCACCCGTGGTTCCTGCGCGACCTCGGCTCCGGCGGTGCGGCGGAGCTCGCGTTCGACGCGGAGTGGCAGGAGGAGCGTGGCGACGACCATCTGCCGACGGGCCGCCGCATCGCGCCGAAGCCCGGCCCCTGGGACGACTGCTTCGGCATGCCGGACGGCGTGGACGTCACCCTCACCTGGCCCGGTCTGCTGGAGCTGAAGGTGGCCAGCCGGGCCGAGTGGGTCGTGATCTACGACGAGGAGAAGGAGGCGGTCTGCGTCGAACCGCAGTCCGGCCCCCCGAACGGCCTCAACACCCTGCCGCGCCTCGTCACTCCGATCGACCCCCTGGAGATCTCCACGACATGGACGTGGCGGACGCTGGCATGATCCGTGTCCGGCGGAACCGCGGGAATACGCACCCAGGTCAGCCACATCAAGCCCGTCCGCCGCTCGAGGACGCGCCCGCAGGGCGTTCCGGCCGCGGACGGCGGACGGCCCGCACCGGGACGAGGTCCGCCGGACACGGCCTAAGCTCGTCGGTATGAGCGAAGCGCGTGACGCCCTGCTGCAGCAGATCAAGGACAAGGCCGTGGTCCACGGCAAGGTGACCCTCTCCTCCGGCAAGGAGGCCGACTACTACATCGACCTGCGCCGGATCACCCTGGACGCCGAGGCGGCTCCCCTGGTCGGCCAGGTGATGCTGGATGCCACGGCCGACCTGGAGTACGACGCCGTCGGCGGCCTCACCCTCGGCGCCGACCCGGTCGCCACCTCGATGCTGCACGCCGCCGCCGCGCGTGGCCGCAAGCTCGACGCGTTCGTCGTGCGCAAGGCGCAGAAGACGCACGGCATGCAGCGTCGCATCGAGGGCCCGGACATCAAGGGCCGCCGCGTCCTGGTGGTCGAGGACACCTCGACCACCGGCGGCTCGCCGCTGACCGCCGTCGAGGCGGCGCGCGAGGCGGGCGCGGAGGTCGTCGCCGTGGCGACGATCGTCGACCGCGGTGCCGCTTCCGCCATCGAGAGCGTGGGCCTGCGCTATGTGACGGGCTACTCCCTGGGCGACCTCGGTCTGTCCTGACCTGCGGTTTTGTCAAAGCGTCCCCGAAGGGCGGGCGGGTTTCACGTGAAACCAGCCCGCCCTTCGGGCTTCCCCGGCCGAGGACCCATGTGGAGCAATTCGGCGAGTCTGGGAAGATGGGAGCGACGATGAACGTCGCCCCCTAGGTCAGGGCCCCCTCGCCCACCCGCACATCACAAGGAGCGGACAGATGCCCATCGCAACCCCCGAGGTCTACAACGAGATGCTCGACCGGGCGAAGGCAGGCAAGTTCGCCTACCCGGCCATCAATGTGACCTCGACGCAGACGCTGCACGCCGCGCTGCGCGGTTTCGCCGAGGCGGAGAGCGACGGCATCATCCAGATCTCCACCGGTGGTGCGGAGTTCCTGGGCGGCCAGTACAGCAAGGACATGGTCTCGGGCGCCGTCGCGCTCGCCGAGTTCGCGCACGTCGTCGCCAAGAAGTACCCGGTGAACATCGCGCTGCACACCGACCACTGCCCGAAGGACAAGCTGGACGGCTATGTCCGCCCGCTGCTGGACATCTCCGCCGAGCGCGTCGCGGCCGGCCAGAACCCGCTGTTCCAGTCGCACATGTGGGACGGTTCCGCCGAGTCCCTCGCCGACAACCTGGCCATCGGCCAGGAGCTGCTGGCCAAGGCCGCCGCCGCCAAGATCATCCTTGAGGTCGAGATCACCCCGACCGGTGGCGAGGAGGACGGCGTCAGCCACGAGATCAACGACGAGCTGTACACCACCGTCGACGACGCGCTGCGCACCGCCGAGGCCCTGGGCCTGGGCGAGAAGGGCCGCTACCTGCTGGCCGCCTCCTTCGGCAACGTCCACGGCGTCTACAAGCCGGGCAACGTCGTCCTCCGCCCCGAGCTGCTGAAGGACCTCCAGGAGGGTGTGGCCGCCAAGTACGGCAAGGCCAGCCCCTTCGACTTCGTCTTCCACGGTGGTTCCGGCTCCACGGAGCAGGAGATCCGCACCGCGCTGGAGAACGGCGTCGTGAAGATGAACCTCGACACGGACACGCAGTACGCCTTCACCCGTCCGGTCGCGGCCCACATGTTCAAGAACTACGACGGCGTCCTGAAGGTCGACGGCGAGGTCGGCGAGAAGAAGACGTACGACCCGCGCACCTGGGGCAAGCTGGCCGAGGCGGGCATGGCCCAGCGCGTCACCAAGGCGTGCGCGGACCTGCGCGCCACGGGCACGAAGCTGAAGTAACCCGCACCGCGCTCAAGGGCCCGGCCTCCACTCGTGCGGTGGGGGCCGGGCCCTTTCGGCTGTTGCGCTGGCCGGCCACGCGCCGCACGGGGATGATTTGCGGTATGAGCGACCCTTCGCGGGAGGCGCCCGGTGCGGTGAATCCCTCCGGCACGCGGCCGTCGTCGAAGGAGCCCGGCGGCGTCCGGCTGGGCACGGGCACCGGGCGGGCCGTGCTGCTGACGGCCGTGCTCGGCTCCGGGATGGCGATGCTCGACAGCACGGTCGTCAATGTGGCGCTGCCTCACATCGGCGCCGACCTCAACGCCGACCTGGCCGTGCTCCAGTGGACCGTCAACGCGTACATGCTCACCCTCGCCGGGCTGATCCTGCTGGGCGGGGCGCTGGGGGACCGGTTCGGGCGGCGGCGGGTGTTCGTGGTGGGCGTCGTGTGGTTCGCGCTCGCGTCGCTGCTGTGCGGGATGGCGCCGGACGCCGGGGTGCTCATCGCCGCGCGGGCGTTGCAGGGCATCGGCGGGGCGCTGCTCACGCCCGGTTCGCTCGCCCTGATCCAGGCGGTCTTCCACCCGGACGACCGGGCCGGGGCGGTGGGGGCGTGGTCCGGGCTCGGCGGGGTGGCGTCGGCGGTCGGGCCCTTCGTGGGCGGCTGGCTGGTGGACGGGCCGGGCTGGCGCTGGGTGTTCCTGATCAACCTGCCCCTGGCGGCCGTGTGCGTGCCGGTGGCCCTCCGGCACGTGCCGGAGACCCGCGACCCGAGGGCACACGGGCGGTTCGACGTCCTGGGCGCGACGCTGGGGGCGCTGGCGCTCGGCGCGGTGACGTACGCCCTGATCGCCGCCCCCGGAAAGGGCGCGTCGCCCTGGGTGATCGGGCCGGCGGTCGGCGGGGTGCTGCTGGGCGTGGCGTTCTGGCAGGTGGAGAAGCGGCGGGCCGAGCCGATGCTGCCGCCCGTGATCTTCGCGAACCGGATGTTCACCTCGGTCAACGCCGTCACCGTCTGCGTCTACGCCGCCTTCAGCGGCTTCTTCTTCCTGTCGGTGCTCCAGCTCCAGATCGTGGTCGGCTGGTCGGCGCTGGAGGCGGGCACCGCGCTGCTGCCCACGACGGTGCTGATGCTGCTGCTGTCCGCGCGCTCCGGCCGCGTCGCGCAGGGCATCGGCCCGCGGATCCCGCTGACGGTCGGACCGCTGCTGTGCGCGGCGGGGATGCTGCTGATGACCCGGGTCGGAGCGGGCGCGGTGTACTGGCGGGACGTCCTGCCCGCCCTCGTCGTGCTCGGCATGGGCATGGTGGCGCTCGTCGCCCCGCTCACCTCGACGGTCCTGGCCTCCGTGGACGTCGGCCGCGCGGGGCTCGCCAGCGGCATCAACAACGCGGCGGCCCGCGCGGCGGGCCTGATCGCCGTGGCCGCGCTGCCGCTGCTCGCGGGCATGGGCCCGGAGACGTACCGCGATCCCGGCGCGTTCACGGGGGCGTTCCACCGCTCGATGCTTCTGTGCGCGGGGGCGCTCGTGGTGGGGGCGCTCCTCGGCTGGTCGACGGTGCGGTCTCCGGGCGGCCGGTGTCGGCCGGAGACGGCGTATCACTGCGGGGTTTCGGCGCCGCCGCTGGATCCGGGGGATGCGGAGTAGATCTTCGGGGTGGGCCACCGCGGCGGGCGGGGTGGGCGCCTGCGGCGGGCTTTTCCCCTGCCCGCCCCTTCCCGGCTGCGTCTGACGTGCGGGTCCGCCGCGTGGGGGGGGTAAGCCCCCAGACCCCCGCAAGGTGGCGCACCCCGGAACTGGGGCTGCGCCCCTGACCCCAGCAACACGCTTCGCGCGTTGTCCTCAATCGCCGGACGGGCTGAAGAGAAAAGACGGGCGTGCCCCCACAACCCGCTGTCGTCCTCCGGTGAGAGGGGGTGGGGCTGGAGGGTGGGGTTCTGGAACGCGGTGCGACGTCACGGCACTCAACACGAGAAACGGCAACCGCACCGCGTTCCAGGTCCCCAGCCCGGAAGACCCGCCCCCGGCACCCACCACCACCCAAGCCCGGCCGGCGCTTGAGGCCGCCGCCCGAAGGGCGCTCCCGCCGCTGGGGGCACACCAGGACGGAGTCTGGGGAGGCAACGGAACCCGCGCAAGGCAACGAATCCGCACCCACCCACACCCGCCCAGCCAGCGCAGCGACAAGGCAGACTGGAGCCCATGTCCATTCATGAGAACCTGCTCGGGGGACCGCCCCCGACCCACCTCCCCGACGACCCCGAGCCGCGCGAGCTGCTCGCCTCCGGTGCCGCCCCGGCCGAGGTGGCGGCCAAATACCCGGCGTCCTCGCTCGCGTGGGCGCAGCTCGCCGACGAGGCGTTCGAGGGTGGCCGGGTCGTCGAGTCCTACGCCTACGCGCGCACCGGCTACCACCGCGGGCTCGACGCCCTGCGCCGCAGCGGCTGGAAGGGCCACGGCCCGGTGCCGTTCGAGCACGAGCCGAACCGCGGCTTCCTGCGCGCCCTGCACGCGCTCGCGCGGGCCGCGCAGGCGATCGGGGAGCAGGAGGAGTACGAGCGCTGCTCGGCGTTCCTGCGCGACAGCTCCCCGACGGCCGCCAGCACGCTGGGCTGATCCGGCGCCGCCTTCGCACCCCTGGCGCCACCAGGCGGAACCGACCGGAACGCCCCGCTCCACGCGGGGCGTTCCGGCTGTCGGCGGGCCGGTCGGCGGGGGCAGCGAGCCGGTCGGCGGGTCGTCCGCAGGGTTATCCACAGCCCTTGCCGCGGGCGGCGGCAGGGACGGATGATGCGTGGCAGGGGACCGGGGCTCCGATGCCGACGGGAAGGGGCGGACCGCTACCCGGGAGCACGTCATGCCGAGGAGAGCGCGATGTCGCAGCCGCAGTCACCCTGTCCGCCCAGCCCGGAGGCCGCCGGTCCGGCCTCCCCGCATCTCGACTTCGAGGGCACCACGCCGTACGAGGACTATGTCCGGGCCTCGGTGCTCAGCAGGCTCCAGGAGCCGCTCTCCGACGACCCCGGGGAGATGGCCTTCCTGGTCACCACCCAGGTGATGGAGCTGTGGTTCACCGTCCTCGTGCACGAGTGGCGCACGGCCCGGCACGCCCTCCGGCGGGACGACCTGGAGGCCGCCCTGGCCGCGCTCAAGAGGTCGGCCTACGAGCTGGAGTCGCTCAACGCCTCCTGGAAGCCCATCGCACACCTGACGCCCGGTCAATTCAACGCGTACCGGGGCGCGCTCGGCGACGCGTCAGGGTTCCAGTCCGCCACATACCGCCGCCTGGAGTTCCTGCTCGGCGAGAAGTCCGCGGCCATGCTGACGCCCTATCGCGGCGCCCCCCGTGACGGCGCGGAGCTGGAGAAGGCGCTGCACGAGCCGAGTCTGTACGACGAGGTGCTGCGCTATCTGGCTCGGCTCGGCCATGAGATACCCCGGTCCGTGCTCGACCGTGACGTCTCCGAGCGGTATGCCCCCGATCCGGGTGTCGAGCGGGTCTGGCAGCGGATCTACGAGGGCCCGCGGCACGGCGACGAGTGCCGTCTGGGCGAGAGCCTGACCGAGGTCGCCGAGCTGGTCTGGCGCTGGCGCAACGACCATCTCGTGGCCACCCGCCGGGCGATGGGCGCGAAGGCCGGCACGGGCGGCTCCTCGGGAGTGGCCTGGCTGGAGAAGCGGGCCGCGAAGAACGTCTTCCCCGAGCTGTGGACGGCGCGCAGCCATGTCTGACGCGAAGGGAGCGGGCATGAGCGGAGCACTCGGCCGGGAGGCCGCCGAGCTCGACGCCGCAGATGTACTGCGCGCCAAGCGCAGCGAGTTCGCGCTCGTCGACGAGGTCGTGTATCTCGACGGCAATTCCCTGGGCGCCCTGCCCGGCGCGGTGTCCGCCCGGATCGCGGACGTCATCGGGCGGGAGTGGGGGCAGCTGGGGATCCGGTCCTGGACCGAGTCCGGCTGGTGGTCCGCGCCCGAGCGGGTCGGCGACCGGATCGGCGCACTCGTCGGGGCCGCGCCCGGCCAGGTCGTGGTCGGCGACTCCACGAGCGTGAATGTCTTCAAGGCGGTCGTGGCGGCCGTCCGCATCGCCCGGGAGCAGGCGCCGGGCCGTGACGAAGTGCTCGTCGACGCGGCCACGTTCCCCACCGACGGCTATGTCGCGGAGTCCGCCGCCCGGATGACGGGCTGCCGCGTCCGGGCCGTGCCCACGGCGGAGCTGGGCAAGGCGGCCGGGCCGCGCACCGCCGCCGTGCTGGTCAATCACGTCGACTACCGCACGGGCCGCCTTCACGACCTGCCCGCCCTGACCGCCGCCGCGCACGCGGCGGGGGCCCGCCTCGTGGCGGACCTGTGCCACAGCGCGGGCGCCGTGCCGGTCGAACTCGACGCCTGGGGCGTGGACTTCGCGGTGGGCTGCACATACAAATACCTCAACGGCGGCCCCGGCTCGCCCGCTTGTCTGTACGTCCGCCGCGAGCTCCAGCCCCGCTTCGACTCGCCGCTGCCCGGCTGGAATTCCCACGCCGACCCCTTCGCGATGTCCCCCGCCTACGCCCCCGCCGAGGGCGCGGCGCGCGGCCGGGTCGGCACGCCGGAGATCCTCTCCCTCCTCGCGCTCGACACCGCGCTCGACGTGTGGGACGGCGTGGCGCTCGCGGACGTCCGGGCCAAGAGCCTCGCCCTGACGGACTTCTTCCTGCGCTGCGTCGGGGAGTACGTCACCCAGGGCCGCGTCGAGAGCGTCACGCCCGCCGCGCACGCGGAGCGCGGCAGCCAGGTGGCGCTGCGCTGTTCCGGCGCCGGCGCGGTGATGGAGGAGCTCATACGCCGGGGAGTCGTCGGGGACTTCCGGCCCCCGGACGTCCTGCGCTTCGGCTTCACCCCGCTGTACACGTCCTTCGCGGACGCCGAGCGCGCCGCGCGGGTGCTGGCGGAGGTGGCGGCCCCATGACCGAGGCGGCCGAGGCGCACGCGCTGCTGGCCCTGGAGTACGTCCCGCCCGACGAAACCGTCGCGTACGGCGACCACCCCAGCCAGGTGATCGACTTCTACCGGCCGGCCGAGCCGTCCGGCACCCGCGTGACCCTCCTGCACGGCGGTTTCTGGCGGGAGGCGTACGACCGGCGCCACCTCGCGCCCCTGGCCGCGGCGCTGGCGGCGCGCGGGGCGGAGGTCGCCCTCGCGGAGTACCGCCGGGTGGGCGGGGGCGGCGGCTGGCCGGAGACCTTCGACGACGTGTCCACGGTGCTCGCCCGCGATGTGCCGGGCGGCCGGCACGTCCTCGTCGGGCACTCGGCAGGCGGCCACCTCGCGCTGTGGGCGGCGAGCACGGCGCCGGGCACGGTGGTCCGTGTCGTCGCCGTGGCGGCGGTCACGGACCTCGGGCGGGCGCGAGTCCTCCGCCTGAGCTGTGGGGCGGCCGATGAACTGCTGGGCGGCGAGGACCGCCCGGAGGCGGACCCGGTGCGGCTCGGGCGGCCCCCGGTGCCGACGGTGCTGGTGCACGGCGAGGCGGACGAGGAGGTGCCGGCGGACTTCTCCCGGAGGTACGCGGCGGCGGTGGGCGGCCCGGTCGGTCTCCGGCTCCTGCCGGGGGCCGGGCACTACGCGGTGGTGACACCGGGAGCGGCGGCGTGTGACGAGGTTCTCGCGGCGATCGACGGGCCCTGACCGGGCCGGGCCGCGAGCCCCCGGCCACGGGTTTCACCCCAGGCGGAGCCGCGCGTAGTCCTTGAGACGGACCCCCGGAGATCCCCATTCGTACGGACGCGGCACACCCGCGCCTTTGCCTACCTTTGATGGTGTGACCGACACCTATGAGCCCAGTCTGCGCAGCGAGACGCGCCTGGCGAAGAGCGCCATCGGCGGGCTTCGCGAGGACCTCTTCACCGACGCCTTCGCCTTCCGGCCGCTGCCCCCGCTGCGCGCCGACCACTGGCTCGTCCGCAGGGTGCCGGACCGCGCCGCGCGCTACGCCCGGTGGTTCCCGCACGCAGCCGTCGCCGGCTTCGCCTTCGTCGTCATGTCCGCGGCCGCCACGCACTGGGGCGGCGTCTACGGGCTGTTCGCATCGCTGATCATCGGCGTGCCGATCATCACGACGCTCTTCCGGCCCGTCGGCGCCTGGTGGCTGTCGATGGGCGCGCTCGTGTTCCCGGGGGTGTTCCTGAGCGGCTACGGCCTCGGGCCCTCGTCCACCGGCGGCTTCTTCTCCCACCTCTGCGTCATGCTGCTCGTGGCCCTGCGGACCCGGCCCCGCGTGGCGGCCGAGATGTGGCTGCTCACGGGCGCGCTGGGGGTCTTCGTCGAGCTGTTCGTCAGGACCTTCCGGCCGTACAGCGGCGGCCTTTTCGTCTCCGACCTGTTCGAGACGATGGCCCTCTCCGGGATCGTGCTCTTCGTCGTCCTGGCCGTACGCGGCCTGCGCGAGTCCAAGCAGCAGGTCGCCGCGCAGGCGGCCGTCACCGAGGTCGAGCGGTCCCGGCGCACGGTCCTGGAGGAGCGCACCACGATCGCCCGCGAACTGCACGACGTCGTCGCCCACCACATGTCGGTCGTCGCGATCCAGGCCGAGGCCGCCCCGTACCGCGTCCAGGACACCCCACCGGAGCTCGCCGCCGCCTTCCAGACGATCCGGGAGAACGCCGTGGCGGCCCTGACCGAGCTGCGCCGCGTCCTCGGCGTCGTACGGTCGGAGAACCCCGACGCCTTCGCCGGGCCCGAGGCGCCGCAGCCCACCCTCGCCGACATCGGCGCGCTGATCGACAACGTCCGCGCGGCCGGGCCCGCCGTCGAGCACATCACCACGGGCGCCGTGCGGCCGCTGCCGCAGGGCGTGGAGCTGTCGGCTTACCGCATCGTGCAGGAGGCGCTGAGCAACGCGCTGCGGCACGCGCCTGGCGCCCACGTCCGCGTGGAGGTCAGTCACGTGCTCGGCGGGCTCGGCCTGCGCGTCGCCAACGGCCCGGCGGACCGCCTGGCCAAGCCCTCGCCCGGCGCCGGGCACGGCGTGCTCGGCATGCGGGAGCGGGTCACGATGCTCGGTGGTGAGATGACCGCGGAGGCCACGCCGGAGGGCGGCTACGAGGTCGTCGCGTTCCTGCCCGTGGCCCTGGGGGAGACCGCCGCATGACCATCCGCGTGCTGATCGTCGACGACCAGATGATGGTCCGCGAGGGGTTCTCCGTCCTGCTGAACGCCCAGCCCGACATCGAGGTCGTCGGTGAGGCGCTGGACGGCAGGCAGGCCGTGGAGCGGGTCGCCGAGCTGCGCCCCGACGTCGTCCTGATGGACATCCGGATGCCCGTCCTCAACGGCCTGGAGGCGACCCGGGAGATCGTCGCGGCCGACGCCGACGCGAAGGTGCTGGTGCTGACCACCTTCGACCTCGACGAGTACGTCTACCAAGCGCTGCGGGCCGGGGCGAGCGGCTTCCTGCTCAAGGACGCGTCCGCCCGCCAGCTCGCGGACGGCGTGCGGATCGTGGCATCCGGCGAGGCGCTCCTCGCCCCGACGGTCACCAAACGGCTCATCCAGGAGTTCTCGCGGCTCGGCACGCCGAAGGTGCCCACGCAGGAGCGGATCGGCGACCTCACCGAGCGGGAGACGGAGGTCCTGGTCCTGGTGGCCCAGGGCTGCTCCAACTCCGAGATCGCGGCGGGTCTGGTCGTGGCCGAGTCCACGGTGAAGACGCATGTGAGCCGGATCCTGGTGAAGCTCGGTCTTCGTGACCGGACGCAGGCGGCGGTGTTCGCGTACGAGGCGGGGCTGGTGACGCCGGGCGGATGACCCTCCGTGGTCGCCTGCGGCGGGCTGTTTCCCCAGCCCCGCCCCTGCCCGGAACCGGGGGAGACCCCCAGCCCCCCGCCGCGCCTCGGGAGCGTCCTCGATCGCCGGACGGGCTGAATCTCGCTGACCACGGTCCGCGAGATTCAGCCCGCGGACGCGGCCGGGAGGGGGCGGGGCGGCGGACACACCCCACCGCTCACCCCCGCGGCAGCACCAGCCCCCACGCCCCCTCCCGCGCCGACCACGTCCGCATGCGCACCGGCCCCGCCAGGACGTTGTCCGCGCGGTAGCGGAACGAAGGCCCCGAGACCGAGACCCGCTCGGCCAGGGCCGACACGGGAGCGCCCGCGTCGCCGTACGCGTGGACGGTCACCTCCGCATGACCGCCCACCGCGCGGACCGCGACCCGCGCCACCGGCTCGTCCAGATCGACCAGCAGCACTCCGTCCGCCTCCACCCGCAGCCGCGTGCAGGACGGCAGCTGGTGGCGGGCCGCCGGGCCCGTCAGCAGCGTCAGGGCCGAACGCGCGGTGCGCGCCGCCGGCGACCACCACGACTGATGATCACCGCTGCCGCCCTCGGCGGCCTCAGTGACATCAGCCACGTCGGCTATGCCGTCCGCGACCGCCGGCACGGGGGCCACGGGCGACCCGTTCAGCTCAGCGTTTTCCACCGGCTTCGGCGGCGGGTTCAGGCCACCTCCCGGGCCCGGGATCCACAGCTCGCCCAGGACCATCCCGCCGGCGTCGTCGACCAGTGCGTCCAGCCGCCGCTCGGCGCCGTCCAGCACGGCCCGGGAGGCCGCGACCGTGCCCAGTGGCACCCCCAGCGAGCGGGCCAGGGCCACGGCGGGCAGCGCCCCGACCGGAACCAGGGAAACAGGGACTTCCGGCAGGTCACAGCGCTGGTGCAGCAGCTGGACGACACGCAGCAGCGCCCGGTCGTCGCCGATGACGACGGGCCGTCTGCGGCCCCTGCGGGCCAGGGCGCGCTCGACGTCCTGCGGCCCCTCGGGGAAACAGATTTTGGCCGCCGCGCCACCGCAGAGGACATCCCTCGCGATCCGTACGGACTCGCCGTCCACGCGGCGGGCGACCGGGTCGATGACCACGAGCAGAGGCTGCTCGGTGGAGTCTGGAGCCGACACCTCGGTCCTTCCTCAGGTAATCTCTCGGTGCAAGAGCCCCTGTCGCTGTTGCGCCAGGGGCTTCGTCTATCCGGGGCACCGGTTCGACGGCTCTAGCGGTGGTGTACGCCCTGAGCAAGCGGGTGAACTCCACCACGCACGTTGGACATGCCCCGCCCGGAAGGGGTGTACGCCTGTGCCCGCACTTGTGCTGCTCGGTGCTCAGTGGGGTGACGAGGGCAAGGGAAAGGCCACCGACCTCCTCGGTGGATCCGTGGACTATGTGGTGCGCTACCAAGGTGGCAACAACGCCGGCCACACGGTGGTCGTCGGCGACCAGAAATACGCGCTGCATCTCCTCCCTTCCGGAATCCTCTCGCCGGGGTGTACCCCGGTGATCGGCAACGGAGTCGTCGTCGACCCGGCGGTCCTGCTCTCCGAGCTGAGCGGACTCAACGAGCGCGGCGTCGACACGTCCAAGCTGCTGGTCAGCGGTAACGCGCACCTGATCACGCCGTACCACACCACGGTCGACAAGGTGACGGAACGCTTCCTCGGCTCGCGGAAGATCGGCACCACGGGCCGCGGCATCGGCCCGACCTACGCGGACAAGATCAACCGCGTGGGCATCCGCGTCCAGGACCTCTACGACGAGTCGATCCTGACGCAGAAGGTCGAGGCCGCTCTCGAC
Organism: Streptomyces sp. NPDC020379; assembly: GCF_044387105.1. Taxonomy (NCBI): domain Bacteria; kingdom Bacillati; phylum Actinomycetota; class Actinomycetes; order Kitasatosporales; family Streptomycetaceae; genus Streptomyces; species Streptomyces sp. NPDC020379. The sequence goes on along the minus strand of NZ_JBIRVR010000008.1, from coordinate 78,458 downwards.
TTCAAGAACCAGATCCTGGCGAAGCTCTACAACCGCCGCGCCATCGAGGCCGGCGCGATCGTCGAGGAGCTGCTCACCTACGCCGAGCAGATCAAGCCGTACGTGGCCGACACGACGCTGGTCCTCAACAACGCCATCGACGAGGGCAAGGTCGTCCTCTTCGAGGGCGGCCAGGGCACGCTGCTCGACGTGGACCACGGCACGTACCCCTTCGTCACCTCGTCCAACCCGACCGCGGGCGGCGCCTGCACGGGTGCCGGCGTGGGCCCGACGAAGATCAGCCGCGTGATCGGCATCCTCAAGGCGTACACGACGCGCGTGGGCGCCGGCCCGTTCCCGACCGAGCTGTTCGACAAGGACGGCGAGGCGCTGCGCACCATCGGTGGCGAGCGCGGTGTGACCACCGGCCGTGACCGCCGCTGCGGCTGGTTCGACGCCGTCATCGCCCGCTACGCGACCCGCGTGAACGGCCTGACGGACTTCTTCCTCACCAAGCTCGACGTGCTCACCGGCTGGGAGCAGATCCCGGTCTGCGTGGCGTACGAGATCGACGGCAAGCGCGTCGAGGAGCTGCCCTACAGCCAGAGCGACTTCCACCACGCGAAGCCGATCTACGAGATGCTGCCGGGCTGGTCCGAGGACATCACCAAGGCCAAGACCTTCTCCGACCTGCCGAAGAACGCGCAGGCGTACGTGAAGGCCCTGGAGGAGATGTCCGGCGCCCCGATCTCCGCGATCGGCGTCGGCCCGGGCCGCACGGAGACGATCGAGATCAACTCGTTCCTGTCGTAGTCCGTCAGCGGCACGCGACGCGTGACGGCGCCCCGGTGGTCACCGACCACCGGGGCGCCGTACGTTTCCGGCATGCGTTCCCACGCTCACTCGTTCGGTGGAGCTGTGCGGAAAGGGGGCCGGTGTCCGTCTGAGCAGGGCCGTCCATCTGCTGATCGACCGCGACGCCGGCACCGTGGACATGCATGCCAACCCCGACCCGGAACGCGGCTACTACGGGGACACCCACCGGGCCCCCTTCGGCGAAGAGGTCACCCTGCCCGGTCCGGTGAACATCACCCTGGACACCGGGATCCTGAAGAACGACGCGCGCTGAAGGCTCGCGCCGAGCGCGGCCGGAACGCCGAACGGCCGGGCCCCGCACTCTTCACAGTGCGGGGGCCCGGCCGTTTTCCGGCGCAGGAGCGCGTCAGGCGGGAACGATGTTCTCCGCCTGCGGGCCCTTCTGGCCCTGCGTGACCTCGAAGGAGACCTTCTGGCCCTCCTGGAGCTCACGGAAGCCCTGCGACGCGATGTTCGAGTAGTGGGCGAAGACGTCGGCGCCGCCGCCGTCCTGCTCGATGAAGCCGAAGCCCTTTTCCGAGTTGAACCACTTAACGGTGCCGGTAGCCAAGACAGATCTCCTACAAGAGAGCGGTGCCGAAATTCCGTACTGCAACGGAATAATGCAAGTGCGCCCGAAGGTCACAGACCGTCAGGCGCACAGGGGAAAACGGATCCAAAACCGCAACGGAAAATGACCGTAGCACGCGCGGCGGGAACTTCGGTGAATTTCTCCGTGTCTATTTTTCGAGGCGCCGTCCGCGGCCACCCGGCACTGTGTCGGCGGGCATGGCCAGCGCCATACACAGTGCCGGTACCCCGGCGGTGCCGCGCTCCCTACGCTGACGTTTCCGCGCACCCCACCGAGGCACCCCACCGAACCACCCCACCGCCGCATCCCACCGATCCGAGGTAACGACCGTGAGCACGCAGCCCGACCCCCGCCGGGGCGCCGCCGTCAAGGCCGCCGACCGCGCGCACGTCTTCCACTCCTGGTCCGCGCAGGGCCTCATCGACCCGCTGGCCGTGGCCGGGGCCGAGGGCTCGTACTTCTGGGACCACGACGGCAACCGCTACCTCGACTTCTCCTCCCAGCTGGTCAACACCAACATCGGTCACCAGCACCCCAAGGTCGTCGCCGCGATCCAGGAGCAGGCGGCGAAGCTGTGCACCATCGCGCCGGGCTTCGCCGTGGACGTGCGGTCCGAGGCGGCGCGGCTGATCGCCGAGCGCACCCCCGGCGACCTCGACAAGATCTTCTTCACCAACGGCGGCGCCGAGGCCGTCGAGAACGCCGTCCGCATGGCCCGCCTGCACACCGGCCGCCCCAAGGTGCTCAGTGCCTACCGCTCGTACCACGGCGCGACCGCCGCGGCCATCAACCTCACCGGCGACCCGCGCCGCTGGCCCTCCGACACCGCCTCGGCCGGCGTCGTGCACTTCTGGGCGCCCTTCCTCTACCGCTCGCCCTTCCACGCGGAGAGCGAGGAGCAGGAGTGCGAGCGCGCGCTGCGCCACCTCGAGGACACTCTCGCGTTCGAGGGGCCGCGGACGATCGCCGCGATCGTCCTGGAGACCGTGCCCGGCACGGCCGGGATCATGGTCCCGCCGCCCGGCTATCTCCCGGGCGTGCGCGAGATCTGCGACCGGCACGGCATCGTCTTCGTGCTGGACGAGGTCATGGCCGGTTTCGGGCGTACGGGCCACTGGTTCGCCGCCGACCGCTTCGGCGTCACCCCCGACCTGCTGACCTTCGCCAAGGGCGTCAACTCCGGCTATGTGCCGCTCGGTGGCGTCGCCATCTCCGCCGAGATCGCCGCCACCTTCGACCAGCGCCCCTACCCCGGCGGACTCACCTATTCCGGCCACCCACTGGCCTGCGCGTCGGCCGTGGCGACGATCAACGCGATGGCCGAGGAGGGCATCGTGGAGAACGCCGCGCGCCTCGGCGAGACCGTGCTCGGCCCCGGCCTGCGCGAGCTCGCCGAGCGCCACCCGAGCGTCGGCGAGGTCCGGGGCCTGGGCGCCTTCTGGGCGCTCGAACTCGTCAAGGACCGCGCCACCCGCGAGCCCCTGGTGCCCTACAACGCCTCCGGCGAGGCGAACGCCCCCATGGCCGCCTTCGCCGCGGCCTGCAAGAAGTCCGGCCTGTGGCCCTTCGTGAACATGAACCGCACCCACGTCGTCCCGCCGTGCACCGTCACGGAGGCGGAGGCCAAGGAGGGGCTCGCCCTGCTCGACGCCGCGCTCACGGTGGCCGACGCGCACACCGCCTGACGCGGGAGGTAGCGTTCTTCCTTCCCGCGCGCACGCCCGTACGCACCGCGACGGCCCTCGCCTATCTTGGTCGGGGGCCGTTCGCATGCGGGCGCGCGGTCACGGAAGGGGAGACGGACGACGATGCCCGGCAGCGAGGCTGTCAGACGGACGACGCTGCGCTCGCAGATCGCCGACGCCCTGCGCGACGAGGTGATAGCGGCGCGGCTCCCGGCGGGCCGCCAGTTCACGGTCAAGGAGATCGCCGAGCAGTACGGCGTCTCGGCGACCCCGGTGCGCGAGGCGCTGCTCGACCTCTGCTCGCAGGGGCTGCTCGATGTGGAGCTGCACAAGGGCTACCGCGTGCGCGAGTTCACCTACGCCGATTTCCGCGGCATGGTCGAGGCCCGCGCCCTGATCGTCGAGGGCATCTTCCGGCGCTCCGCCGGGCGCGCGCTGTGCGAGGCCACCCCGGCGGCCCTCGCGTCCGTGCGGCGGCGGGCCGAGGAGGCGAGCCGGGCGGCGCTCGCGGGCGACCTCGACATCCTCATCGGCTACGACCTGCGCTTCTGGCGCGAGCTGGCCGGACTGGTGGGCAACCCCTATATATCGGACTTCTTCGATCGCGTCCGGGTGCAGAGCTGGATCTTCACGGTGCCGCTGCTGCGCCGCGTGCCGACCCTCCGCGGCCGCCTGTGGCACGGGCACGGCGAGCTCGTCGAGGCCGTGGCGGCCCAGGACGCGGCGACCGCGGAAAGCATCATTGCGGCATACAACGAACATTCCGTGGCGTTGATCAGCGGGCTGACCGAATAGGGTCGAAGGCCAGGTCATGGCCATCGGTTGAGGGGACGGAATCAGGAATGAAATCAATCGCGAACCCGCAACCGGCACATGTCTGAGGACGTCCAAACCTCGTGATGCCGCCTTCCCAGCCGTCCGCCCGTCCACCGGCCCCCGCCGCTTCCCGGCCCGGGGCCACGGTCGTCGACCTGACGGTGATCGTCCCCGCGTACGACGAGGAGGACCGCCTCGGCCCCACGCTGGAGGCGATCCGTGCCCATCTCACCGCCGCGGACGACGTGGCCGGCTGGGAACTGATCGTCGTCGACGACGGGTCGACGGACGCCACCGCCGACATCACCGAGGCCGCCGCCGCCACCGAGCCCCGCATCCACCTGCTGCGCACCCCCGAGAACCGCGGCAAGGGCCACGCCGTGCGCACCGGCGTGCTCGCCTCGCGCGGCCGCCGCGTCCTGATCACCGACGCCGACCTGGCCACCCCCATCGAGGAGCTCGGTCTCCTCGGCCGCAGCCTGGACGCGGGCGCCACCGCCGCCATCGGCTCCCGCGCGCTCCCCGGCTCCCGGATAGCCGTCCGCCAGCACGCGGCGCGCGAGCTCATGGGCCGGGCCGGCTCCCGGCTGATACGGGCCGCCGCCGTGCCGGGGATACGGGACACCCAGTGCGGCTTCAAGCTCTTCGACGGCGACAAGGCCCGTACCGCCTTCGCGAGCTCCCGGCTCGACGGCTGGAGCTACGACGTCGAGCTGCTGCGCTTCTTCCACCAGCGGGGCTGGGAGGTCGACGAGGTGCCCGTCCGCTGGTCCCACCAGCCCGGCTCCAAGATCCGGCCGCTGGCGTACCCCGTCGTGCTCGCCGACCTCGTGCGCCTGCGCTGGCGCGCGGCCGACCCCGTGCGGTTCGCCGTGCCCGCGCTCTTCCTGCTCGTCTCCTTCGTGCTCTACGGCGGGCTGTGGGGCGGCCTCGGCCACAGCTACCTCGCGGACTCCGGCTCCGACCAGACGCAGTGGGAGTGGTTCTTCGCCGTCACCGCCGACAACGTCGCCCACCTCCACAACCCGCTCTTCACCGAGCTGCAGAACTTCCCGCTCGGCGTGAACCTCATGGCCAACACCGCCATGCTCGGGCTGTCCGTGCCGCTCGCGCCCGTGACGCTCGCCTTCGGCGCCCACGTCACCTGGGCGATCGTGCTGACCGGCGGCCTGGCCGCCACCGCCTGCTCCTGGTACTGGCTGATCGCCAGGCGCTTCGTCCGCTCCCGCTGGGCGGCCGCGCTGGGCGGCGCGTTCTGCGCCTTCGCGCCGCCCATGATCTCGCACGGCAACGCGCACCCCAACTTCCTCGTCCTGTTCATGATCCCGCTGATCGTCGACCGGATGCTGCGGCTGTGCGAGGGCACCCGGCCGACGCGTGACGCGGTGCTGCTCGGCCTGTTCCTCGCCTATCAGATCTTCCTCGGTGAGGAAGCGCTGCTGCTGGCCGTGACCGGCCTCGTGCTCTTCGCCTTCGGCTACGCGGTCGCCGACCCCGACGCGGCCCGAGCCGTCTCCGGGCGCCTGCTCCGCGGCCTCGGTGTCGCCGCCCTCGTCGCCGTACCGCTGGTCGCCTTCCCGGTGGGCTGGCAGTTCCTCGGCCCGCAGAGCTACCACAGCGTGCTGCACGGCGACGTCGGCAACAACCCGATGGCGCTGCTGGAGTACGCCACCCGGTCGCTGGGCGGCGACGCGCGCACCGCCGCCTCGCTGTCCGTCAACCGGACCGAGGAGAACGCCTTCTTCGGCTGGCCCCTCGTCGTGCTGGCCGTCGCCCTCGTCGTACGGATGTGGCACCAGCCGCGCGTCCGCGCCCTCGGCTTCACCGCGCTCGCCGCCGCCGTGCTCTCCCTCGGCCGCGACATCCCGCTGCTCGGTACGGACAGGACGCTGCCCGGCCCCTGGCGGCTCGTCGGCAAGCTGCCGTTCTTCGAGTCGGTCATCGAGTCCCGCGTGGCGATGATCTGCGTGCCCGCCCTGGGCATCCTCCTCGCCCTCGCCTGCGACCGGCTGGCCGTGCGCAGGATGCGCAGCGAACGCGAACGCTCGCACCGGCTGCTGGGCTGGGCGGCCCTCGCCGTGGCCCTCCTGCCGCTCGTCCCCACGCCGTACCGCACGGTCGAACGGCCGCCGGTCCCCGCGTTCGTCGCGGACGGCACGTGGCGCGAGCACGTACGCCCCGGCCGCTCGCTGGTCCCCGTCCCCGTGCCGAGCCCCTCCGACGCGGACGCGCTGCACTGGCAGGTCCGCGCCGACCTCGGCTTCCCCTTCCCCGGCGGCTACTTCAACGGCCCCTGGGGCCCCGACCGCACCGGCATCTACGGCCCGGAGCCGCGCCCCACGTCCGAACTCCTCCGCAAGGTCCACGAAACGGGGACGCTGCCCGCCATCGGGGACCAGCAGCGCCGCGAATTCCGGGCCGATCTCCGCTTCTGGAAGGCGGACGCGCTGATTCTGGACCCGGGGGTGAACGGGGCGGCGCTGCGTCAGGCGGTGACGTCCCTGACGGGCCGCGACCCGGTGAAGAGGGGCGGGGTGTGGGTCTGGGACGTGGCGAGCCGCTGAGGCTTTCCAGCCCTCCCGGTCCCGAACCGGGGCTCCCGCCCCAGCCCCCCCGGCACCCACCACAAACCAGCCCGGCCGGCGCTTGAGGCCACCCGCACCCCCACCACAACGGACCCGCACCCGACAACGGCGACCGCCCAGTATGACAACCGCCCCATCCGCACTACTCTGGCCCGACATCCGGCACAGCCCCGAACCGCCCCGAACCGCCCGCACAGCGCAGCGCCCCGCCCCGCGACCCCAACGAGAGTGAGCTCACGTGGCCTGTGACCTCTGGCTTGTTCCGCTCGTCGATGTGCTGTGCCACAGCCCCGACAACCCCTTCGCCGAGGAGATCGCCGCCTATGACAAGGCGCTCGACGAGGCGGGACTGCCACCCGTGCCCGTTTTCGGGTACATGCCGGGGCTCGCGGGGGACGTGGCCCCCGTCGCCGGCTTCGACTACGACGCCCTGCACTTCCTGCGCCGTGCCCACCTGCTGAACCTGTGTGGCCTCGCGGTGACGCCCGTGGACGAACTGGGCGGCGACTACGAGCAGTTGCTGGAGATGTTCGAGACGACGGCTCAGCAGTCGCACCTGGTCTGGCACTACGACCACGCCGGGGCGTACGTACCGGTGGACTTCGCGCACCCGCTGTCGAACGACGAACTGCTCGAAGGCGGCGGCCCCTTGGGTTCCAGCCAGGGACTGCTGCGGGAACTGCACACCGTGGCACCGGCCTTGGGGATCGATCCGGCCAATCCCCCGGCCGCGCCCGCCGCGCCGGAGCGGCCGACGGGGCTGGAGGAGCCGGCCGCGCCGGGCCCGCAGGACGACAGCCCGTTCGCGCGGGAACGCCACGTCTGGCTGGGGCTGCACGCGGCGGCCACCCGCAGCCTGGGCCAGGGCTCGATGATCGTCTTCAGTTAGTGGTGGAAGCAAATGAAGAGCCCCGCGGCGGTCGGCCGCGGGGCTCTTCCGTATCAGGTCAGCGTGGTGATTCCGGCGGCCGTTGCCTCGGCATGTTCGGCCGGGTGCCCGGTGGCAGGGGGAAGCGCGGCAGCGGACCGCCGCCCTCACCGCGCGGCCCCCACGACACCAGTGACTGCGTCACCAGCGGCGTCGGGCCCGCCCGGAACTCCACCATCCAGTCGGCCGTCTCCGCCCGTACGAGCTCCGAGACGTCCTCCGAGAAGCGCCTCAGCACCGTAAGACAGCGCTCCGCCGCCTCACTGGCCGTCCCCTCGGTCGGGCCGAGCACCTCGCGTACGCACTCGGAGGCCCAGTCGAACTGCAGGGCCTCCAGCCGCCGTTGCACGGCCTGCGCCGTCGCCACGGCCCGCATCCAGCCCGACGTCAGACCGAAATACCGGTCACCGGCCACACAGGCCACCGCACCGAGCAGCGCGAGGAATCCCCAAGCGGCGCCGGTGCGGACCACGTTCGTCAATTGGAGCAGCGGAAGCGCCCCGCCCACCGTCGCGCAGACCGCGGCGCAGATGCGCAGCGCCCGTGCCCAGCGGCGTTTCCAGGCACGGTCCGCGAGATACCAGTCGACCAGATACAGCGCGCCGTTCTCCACCCATCGGTACAGCTCATCGAGACGCTCCGCGGGCTCCCCCCAGTCACCGAGTGGGAAGGCGCGGCCACGCAGGTCGCCCCGCTGCCTCCCACCCTGCTCGCGGGGGAGCCCCTCGGGCTGCATCTCCGGCTGGCTCACCCGTGCACTCCCTCTGCCGCTACGGATCGCGAGCCACCTTCCTACCGCCGAACGGACGGTCTTGGACACAAGATCCATGCTTTTCCGTCCGTAATTGCTGAGGAATCCGGTATAGGCGCCAAACACACTCACCCGAAAGAGTGGGTGGACAGGACAGGGTCGTCGGACCTCCGTCGTCGCGCCGCCCCGCCGTGCCGGAGAAGTGACGTTTCTGTACGGTCACGCACCGGCCCCGGGAGTCGATCAGTCGACGAGGCAATAGGGTGACCGGTGTGAAGGTCCTCGTCATCGGCGGCGGCGCCCGCGAACACGCCCTGTGCCGCTCACTCTCCATCGATCCCGACGTCACCGCGCTGCACTGTGCCCCCGGCAACGCCGGGATCGCCGAGGTCGCCGAGGTGCACGCGGTCGACGCTCTCGACGGCACGGCCGTCGCCGGCCTCGCCGCCTCCCTGGAGGCGGAGCTCGTGGTCGTCGGCCCGGAGGCCCCGCTCGTCGCGGGCGTCGCCGACGCCGTCCGCGAGCGCGGCATCCCCGTCTTCGGGCCGTCGGCCGAAGCGGCGCGGCTGGAAGGGTCCAAGGCGTTCGCCAAGGACGTCATGGCCGCCGCGAACGTCCCGACCGCCCGCGCCTACGTCTGCACCAGCCCCGCCGAGATCGACGCGGCCCTCGACGCCTTCGGCGCGCCCTATGTCGTCAAGGACGACGGGCTGGCCGCGGGCAAGGGCGTGGTCGTCACCTCCGACCTGGCCGCCGCCCGTGAGCACGCGCTCGCCTGCGGCCGGGTGGTCATCGAGGAGTTCCTCGACGGCCCCGAGGTCTCCCTCTTCGCCGTCACCGACGGCGAGACTGTCATTCCGCTCCAGCCCGCCCAGGACTTCAAGCGCGCCCTCGACGGCGACGAGGGCCCGAACACCGGCGGCATGGGCGCCTACTCCCCGCTCCCGTGGGCCGACCCCAAGCTGGTCGACGAGGTCATGGAGAGCGTCCTCCAGCCCACCGTCGACGAGCTGCGCCGCCGGGGTACGCCCTTCTCGGGCCTGCTCTACGCGGGGCTGGCGATCACCTCGCGCGGTGTCCGCGTGATCGAGTTCAACGCGCGCTTCGGCGACCCCGAGACACAGGTCGTGCTCGCCCGCCTCAAGACCCCGCTCGCCGGGCTGCTGCACGCCGCCGCGACCGGCGCCCTCGCGACCCTGCCGCCGCTGCGCTGGAGCGACGGCGCCGCCGTCACGGTGGTCGTCGCTTCGCACAACTACCCCGGTACCCCGCGCACCGGCGATGTGATCGAGGGGCTGCCGGAGGTCGCGGCGCTGGAGAACGCGTACGTGCTCCACGCGGGCACGGCCCATGACGCCGACGGATCGGTGGTCAGCGCGGGCGGCCGCGTCCTGTCCGTGACGGCGACGGGCCCGGACCTGGCCGCGGCGCGCTCCGCCGCCTACGAGGGCGTCGGCCTGATCCGCCTGGCGGGCTCCCACCACCGCACGGACATCGCGAAGCGGGTGTCCGAGCGGTCATCCGAGCGGTAAGGGCGGGCCACCGGGTTCACACACCGTCCGCCCCCGGCCACCGCTTTGACCAAAGCCATTCCATCGGGTGACCAGTTGTCCAACTGGCTGACGCGCGCAGCGCCCCCAACTAGGGTGCGGCGCAAGCCAAGTGCATCCGGCAACTGGCCCACCGGCATTGCGGTGTCAGTGGCCGGTGCCACAGTGGGGGGATAGGCAACGCGCTCCGCGTTGCGTCCGCTGTCGCACTCCTCGGCGGAGCCCGGACAAGGCAACAGGGGGTGATCGGTCTCGTGGCAGGTCCGGAAGCAGGCGTGCTGGTCGCACGCGCCCGAGCCCTGGCGGTGCTGCGCATCCGCAGCACGGCGCTGGCCGTCGCCCTCCTGCCGGCCGCCGCGGCCGTCGTGCTGCTGGCGGGCGTCGCCATGGGCCGCATCCCGGCCGGCGGCGGCTGGAGCACGGCCCGCTGGGCCGTCGTCGGCACGGCCGTCCTGGTCCTGGTGCTGGCGGCCGTCGTCGGCACCGTGGTCGTCCGGGCCAGGCCCGCGCTGAGCCCCACCGTCCCGATCCCCGAGGAGACGGCCCCCGACCTCTATCGGATGGTCCGCGACCTCGCCGAGCGGCTGGATGTCCCGGCGCCCTCCGCCATGGCCCTCACCCCGGACTGCGACAGCTGGCTGGAGGACCGTACGCACCCCGCGCACGGGCCCCCGCACGGCCTCCCGCGCGTCTCGCGGCGCACGGGTGCCGCCCCGGTGCTGGTGATCGGCTCGCCCTTCCTGTGGTGGATGCGCGTCGCCGAGCTGCGCGCCCTGCTGGCCCCGGTCGTCGCGGGCACCGGCCCGTCCGCGCACCCCGACATAGCCGCGGCCCGCCGCTTCGTCCGGGGCCTGGACGCCGCCGTGGCCGTCGCCGCGGGGCGCCCGGCCCTCGCCTTCGTCGGGGGTGTCGCCCGGCTGCTGCTGCGCTCCTGCCGTAACCACGCCGCGGAGATGGAGCGCGGGGTGGCGGCGGCCGCCTCGGAGCGCGCCCAGGCCGTCGACTACGGCCTGCGGGTCGTCGCCCAGGAGCAGGTGGGCCTCGCCTACGCCGGCTGGGACCGGCTGCTGAACCGCGTCGCGCTCCCCGCCTGGCGCATGGGCCGCTGGCCCTCCCGGCTCGACGCCGGCGTCGTCTCCGCCCTCACCGAGCTCTCCCGCCGCGACCGCCTCGCCGAGGGCTTCACCTCCCGGCTGGGCGAGCGCCCCGCGTGCGATCTGCTGGAGGAGCCCGGCGTGATGGACGAGGCGGCCTCCCTGCTGGCCGCCCGCCTCTTCCACGGCGGCCCCGCCATGGCGGGGCCCCACTGGTCCCCGGTCGCCTGGAGCCAGTATCCGGAGGAGGTCGTGGACCGTAAGTGGCGGCTGGAGGCGGCCCGCCTGCACCGCGTCCTGGACGACCTCCCCGTCCCGTATCCGGATCCCGTGACCGGGCCGGCTGTCCCGGACGCCGTGCCCGCCCGTGCCGCCGGGCCGGCCGCTCTGCCCGGCCGGGATCTCGCCCCCGCCGCCGCGCCCACCGTGGCCCGGGTCCTGGAGCGGCTCACCGGAGCGGCGACCACCGGGGTCGCGGAGGAGCTGGAGGCACGGCTCAGCACCGAGGTGGCCCGGGAGGCCGCCCTGGAGGAGCGCTCCGTGGACCGCGCCGCGTTCGGCTCGGCGGCCGAGCCCTGGCTCGACGGCCTCACCCCGCTGTTCCCGCTCCAGCCGCCCCGCAGCGGCCGGGAGCTGCTCACCGACCATGTGACGGCCATGGTGTGCTGTGCCGCCGTCGACACCGCCGGGGCCCGCCCCGGCCTGGACTGGCTGGACGGCCCGGCCCTGCTCGTCGGCGGCGCCCGCCGCGCCGACCTGGCGCGCACGGTCCTGAGCCTGATCGAGGACGGCGACGCCGAACCGCTGCGCGCCTGGCTGGGCGAGGTCGGCGTGCGACCCGAGAAACCGGTCCGCCTGGTGTGAGGGCCCGTGCCGCCCCCGCCCGCCGGTGCGACCGGATCCCCGCGCTCCGGGCCGCCCGGCCGGAAAAGTGCGACAGACCGTGACGGGGCGGGTGCGCCATGTGGTGTGCTGGGGGTGGAAGGGTGCGGCCGCACCGGGGCACACCGGGCCGGATGACGGAAACGCGCACGCGTCGGAAGCGCGGGGAGGGAGCGCGATGGGGACGGACCGGATCCGCCGCTGGGAGTCGGGGGCGCTCGCACACGCCGTCGCGGACCCCTTCGGCCAGGGCCCGCTGCCCTGGCTGCGCGACAGCGAGACCTACGTCGACGAGTCGGGCCGGATGCTCGCCTGGTACGCCGAGAGCCACGTCCCCGACCAGCGGCGCGCCTCGCGCGTCCCCGTGCCGCGCACCGCCGACGACGTGCGCCGGCAGATCAAGGGCTTCGCGTCCAACAGTGCCGTCGCCCCCGGCGAGGCCATGGACTTCCGGATCACGGTGGACCCGCCGCAGCCGTTCAGTGTGGACGTCTACCGCGTTGGCCACTACGCGGGCGACGGCGCCGCGAAGATCACCACCAGCCCCCGGCTGTCGGGCATCGTCCAGCCCCCGCCGCTCACCGTCGACCGCACGGTCTCCTGCCACCACTGGTGGCTGTCCTGGCGGCTCCAGATCCCCGGCTACTGGAGCCTCGGCGCCTATGTGGCCGTCCTGACCACCGCCGACGGGCACCGCAGCCACATCCCCTTCCTGGTCCGCGACAGCCGCCCCGCCGACCTGCTGCTCGTGCTGCCCGACATCACCTGGCAGGCGTACAACCTCTACCCCGAGGACGGCCGCACGGGCGCGAGCCTCTACCACGCGTGGGACGAGGAGGGGCGGCTGCTCGGCGAGGACGAGGCGGCCACCACGGTCTCCTTCGACCGCCCCTTCGCGGGCGCCGGCCTGCCGCTCCACGTGGGGCACGCCTACGACTTCATCCGCTGGGCCGAGCGCTACGGCTACGACCTCGCCTACGCCGACACCCGCGATCTGCACGCGGGCCGCGTCGACCCCTCCCGCTACCGCGGCCTGGTCTTCCCCGGCCACGACGAATACTGGTCGCCCGCCATGCGCCGCGCCGCCGAACTGGCCCGCGACTCCGGCACCTCACTGGTGTTCCTGTCCGCGAACACCATGTACTGGCAGTGCGAGCTGGCCCCCTCGCCGGCCGGCCCCGACCGCCTCCTCACCTGCCGAAAACGTCGCGGGCCCGGCCGCTCCGCCCTCTGGCGCGACGCCTCGCCCGCCGAACAGCAGCTGCTGGGCATCCAGTACGGAGGCCGGGTGCCCGAGCCGTCCCCCATGGTCGTCCGCAACGCCGGTCACTGGCTGTGGGACGCCACCGGCGCCGGCGAGGGCGACGAGCTGCCGGGCCTGGTCGCGGGCGAGGCCGACCGCTATTTCCCCCGTACGGCCCTGCCGCAGCACACCCGCCGCATCCTGCTGGCCCACTCGCCGTACGAGGACGCCGAGGGCGCCGTGCGGCACCAGGAGACCTCGCTCTACCGCGCCCCCAGCGGCGCGCTGGTCTTCGCCTCCGGCACCTTCGCCTGGTCCCCGGCGCTGGACCGGCCCGGCCATGTGGACGCCCGCGTCCAGCGGGCCACGGCCAACCTCCTCGATCGCATCTGCAAGCGCTGCTGACCCTCGTCGGACCGCGCGTCCGGCCGTACGGCAGAATCGTGGTGCTTGGACAAACCCCCAGGAGGACGCGTGTCCGGATTCGTAGAGAAGCCCGAACCGGTCGAGGTGCCCGGCCTTGTGCACCTGCACACGGGCAAGGTCCGCGACCTCTACCGTGACGGGGCCGGCCGGCTGGTCATGGTCGCCTCCGACCGGCAGTCGGCCTACGACTGGGTGCTGCCCACCGAGATCCCCGACAAGGGCCGGGTGCTCACCCAGCTGTCCCTGTGGTGGTTCGACCGGCTCACCGACCTCGTGCCCCACCACGTCCTGTCCACCGAGCTGCCCGCCGGCGCCCCCGCCGACTGGGAGGGCCGGACGCTGATCTGCCGGTCCCTGGACATGGTCCCCGTCGAGTGCGTGGCCCGCGGCTATCTGACGGGCTCCGGCCTCACCGAGTACCGGCAGACCCGCACCGTCTGCGGGCTCGCCCTTCCCGAGGGGCTCACCGACGGCTCCGAGCTGCCGTCCCCGATCTTCACTCCCGCGACGAAGGCGGAGGTCGGCGAGCACGACGAGAACGTCTCCTACGAGGAGGTCGCCCGGCAGGTCGGCGCGGAGACCGCCGCGCAGCTGCGCCAGACGACGCTCGCCGTCTACGGCCGCGCCCGCGACATCGCCCGGGACCGCGGCATCATCCTCGCCGACACGAAGTTCGAATTCGGTTTCGACAACGGCGAACTGGTCCTCGCCGACGAGGTCCTCACCCCCGACTCCTCCCGCTTCTGGCCCGCCGACGAATGGCAGCCCGGCCGCGCCCAGCCGTCCTTCGACAAGCAGTTCGTCCGCGACTGGCTGACGTCCGACGCGTCGGGCTGGGACCGCCACGGCGAGCTGCCGCCGCCTCCGCTGCCTTCCGAGGTCGTGGAGCGGACGCGGGCGAAGTATGTGGAGGCGTACGAGCGGTTGACGGGGCTGAACTGGGTGTAGGGGCGGGGCGGGGGAAAATCCCCCGCCCTCAGACCTGGTAGCGATCCGCCGCGAAGAGCCGCAGATTGGCCCGGACCCAGTCCGACGTACGGGCCAGCCCCTCCTCGAGGTCCACCGAAGGAACCCAGCCCGCCCACTCCCGCGCCCGGGAGTTGTCCGACAGCAACCGCTCCACCTCGCTCCCCGAAGGCCGCAGCCGCGCCTCGTCGACGACAACCTTCGCGTCGCGTCCCGACGCCCGGATCAAGGACTCCGCGAGATCGCCGATGGAGATCTCGCGCCCCGTCCCGAGGTTGACCGCGTGCCCGATCGCGCGGTCGCAGTCGGCCAGGGCCAGGAAACCCTCCGCCGTGTCCGTCACATAGGTGAAGTCCCGCGTCGGGGACGTCGATCCGAGCCGGATCTCGTCGGCACCGGAGTGCAGCTGCGCGAGGATCGTGGGGATGACGGCCCGCGCGGACTGCCGGGGCCCGTACGTGTTGAACGGCCGCACGACGGTGACCGGCAGCTCGAAGGAGTGCGCGTAGGACAGCGCGAGCATGTCCGCGCCGATCTTCGACGCGGAGTACGGGGACTGCGGCTGAAGCGGGTGGTCCTCGCTGATGGGGGCGGTCAGCGCCGTCCCGTACACCTCACTGGTGGATGTGTGCACCATCCGCCGCACACCATGCCGGCGGCAGGCGGCGGCGACGTTCTCCGTACCGGCCACATTGGTCTGGACGTACGCCTCCGGGGACGCGTAGCTGTACGGGATGCCGATCAGCGCCGCCAGGTGGAAGACCGTGTCGCACCCGGCGACGGCGTCCATGACGCGCCCGGCGTCGCGGACGTCACCGGCCAGCGTCTCCACGGGGGAGCCGGGCCCGAGGTAGCGGGCGAGGTGGCCGCGCTCGGCGTACGGCTTGTAGTGCACGAGCACGCGGACCCGCGCGCCGCGCTCCACCAGCAGGTCGACGAGCGTGGAACCGATGAACCCCTCGGCCCCGGTGACGAGGACGGTACGGCCGTGCCAGCTCTGCGCGTCGAGGGTCGTGGTCATGGGGAATTCCTTTCGTGGAAACGGATTCACGTGGTTTCACGCCGCCCGGAAGACCGCATGGCCCCCGGCGGCGGGCGGTGCGGGGGCGCGCCCGGCGAGACGCAGCACCCAGGCCGCCATCAGGTCCGCGGCGACGGCGTGCGTCCCCGGGTCGGCCGCCGCGCTCATCGCGGCCAGCCGCGATGGGTCCGTGAGCAGCGGCTCGATCAGCTCCGCGAGCCGGTCGCCGTCCGTCTCGGCGTCCGGGAGCAGCAGCCCGGCCCCGGCGTCGGACAGCACGCGGGCGTTGTGGGTCTGGTGGTCGTGGGGCGCGTGGGGATACGGGACCAGCACCGCGGGCACCCGTACGGTCGCGAGCTCCGCGACGGTCGCGGAACCCGCGCGGCACACCACGAGGTCGGCGGCGGCATAGGCGAGGTCCATCCGGTCGAGGTAGCCGACGGCGAGGGCGACGCGGTCGCCGCCGTCGGCGGCCAGCCGGGCCCGGGTCGCCTCCAGGGCCTGCGGGCCGGTCTTGATCACGAGGTGGACGCCGGGCCGTCCGCGCCACCGCGCGGCCAGCCGCACCGCTGCCTCGGTCAGCCGCGCGGCGCCCAGGCTGCCGCCGTTGAACAGCACCATCCGCGCCCCGGCGGGCACTCCGAAGACCCGCCGGGCCTGCTCGCGCAGCGCCGCACGGTCCAGCCCGGCGAGGGCGCCGACCAGCGGCATGCCCACCGTCTCGGCACGGGTGCCCGCGCGGGCCGCGAGGTGGTCGCGGGTCCGGTCGAAGGCGAGGGCCACATGCGGTGTCAGGGCGGTGGCGAACCGGTTCGCGCGGCCCGGCACCGCGTTGGACTCGTGGACGAGCGCGGGCCGTCCCGCCAGCCGCGCGCCCAGCACGGCGGGGGCGCTGGGATAGCCGCCCATGCCGACGACGACATGCGCGCCCTGCTCCTCGATCACGCGCCGCGCCTGCATGCCCGAGCGCAGCAGATCGGCGGGCAGCAGGAAGCGGCGTGAGCCGAGCGAGCGGTCGAAGGGGATCATGTCGACCGTGTGCAGCCGATAGCCGGCCCGGGGGATCAGCCGGGTCTCCAGCCCTCGCTCGGTCCCGACAAAGCTGATGACCGCGTCCGGCACGGCCCGCTTGATCGCGTCCGCGACGGCGAGCCCCGGATAGATGTGGCCCCCGGTCCCACCGGCACCGACGACGACGGAAAGGGTGTCGCATGCGTTTGCCATGACCGGCAGCGTGCGGACGCGCTCTAAGAGGCTTTTAACTGATCGTTTCAGAATGAGTTCGGTGTAGGGGCTTGGCGGTTGGGTGTTGTTTCGGCAGGCTCTGTTGGGTGTCTGCTGATCTCGTGCCTGATGACCTGTGGGAACGGGTAGCTCCGTTGCTGCCTCCGCGTCCGGCCCGGCGGTATCGGTATCCCGGCCGCCTGCCGGTCGATGACCGCGCCGCTCTGCGGGGCATCGTCTACGTCCTGCGCAAGGGCGTGAGCTGGAGAGATGTTCCCTCGGAACAGGTTGGGTGCAGTGGGGTGACGGCCTGGCGGCGTCTGCGGTACTGGACCGAGGCAGGTGTGTGGCCCCGGCTGCACGATGTTCTCCTGGCCGAGCTGCGGGCTGCCGGGCTGCTGGACATGGACGACGCCGCCATCGACAGCTCGCACATCAGAGCCCTCAAAGGGGGGATCACACCGGACCTTCGCCGGTCGACCGGGCCCGGCCCGGGAGCAAACACCACCTGATCGTCGACCGGCACGGCACCCCACTGGCCGTCTCGCTGACTGGCGGAAACCGCCACGATGTCACTCAGCTCATCCCTCTACTGGCCGCCATACCCCACATCCGCGGCCTCCGCGGCCGGCCCCGCCACCGGCCACGGCAGCTGTTCGCCGACCGCGGCTACGACTTCGACAAGTACCGGCGCCTCGTCCGGGCCCGCGGGATCACACCGAGGATCGCTCACCGCGGCACCCCACACGGCTCCGGCCTGGGCAGGACCCGCTGGGTCGTCGAGCGCACCTTCGCCTGGCTCCACCAGTTCAAACGACTCCGCATCCGCTACGAGACACGAGCCGACCTCCACCTCGGAATGCTCCAACTCGCCTGCAACATCATCTGCTTGAGACGACTCCGAACCTCATTCTGAAACCATCAGTAAGTCCGGCCGCCGCATCCCGCGTTCGCGGCGCGGACGGAGCTGTCCTAAGAGCCCTCTCAGACACCCTCTGACAAGGTAGGTGATCGATACGCGCGCACCCCGCCGGAGGCGAAATGGCCGAGACGAGCGTCCTCGTCGTCGACGACGACCCCGAAGTGAGAGCGGCCGTCGTGGACGGCCTCACCGTGGAGGGCTACACGGTGCGCTCCGCCGCGGACGGCCTGGAGGCCCTGTCCGCCATCGCCGCCGAACCGCCCGCCGCCATCGTCCTCGACCTCGCCATGCCCGTGCTCGACGGCCTCGCGGTGTGCCGCAGGCTGCGCGGTGTCGGCGACCGTACGCCCGTGCTCGTCCTCACCGCGCGCGACGCCGTCTCCGACCGGGTCGCGGGCCTGGACGCGGGGGCCGACGACTATCTCGTCAAGCCCTTCGCCCTGGACGAGCTCCTCGCCCGGCTCCGGGCCCTGCTCCGCCGCGCGGCTCCCCTCGAACCCGCTGAGGAGAGCGGTGAGTTGACGTTCGCCGACCTCGTCGTGGATCCGCAGACCCGCACCGGCAGGCGCGGCGGAATCCCGCTCGAATTCACCCGCACCGAATTCGCCCTCCTCGAAGTGCTGATGCGGCACCCGGGCCAGGTGCTGCCCCGTGAGGTCATCCAGGAAAGGGTCTGGGGCACCGATTTCGGCCCGGATTCCAATTCCCTCGCCGTCTACGTCGGTTATCTCCGGCGGAAACTGGAGGAGGGCGGCGCCTGCCGCCTCGTCCACACGGTGCACGGCATCGGCTACCGGCTGGCGGAGCGGTGAGAGCGCTGCGCGCGCGGCTCCTCGGCCGCAGGCCCCTGCGCGCCCGGCTGGCGCTCGTGACCTCCGCTGCCGTCGCGGTCGTCGCGCTCGGCGTGCTCGCCGCCGCGTATGTCGTGATCCGCTACGAGCTCGTGCGCCAGCTCGACCTCCAGCTGAAGCAGCAGGCCGGGATCATGAACCAGCAGAACCGGGAGAGCACCGGAGTCCTCTTCGGCGAGTGCGACTGGCTCGCCGCCCCCGCCTGCGCCCAGATCGTCCGCTCCGACCCGGCCGCGCCGGGCCAGGGCGGCCTCGTGCTGCCGGTCACGGGGGCCACGCGCCGCGTCGCGGCCGGCAGGCTCGGGGAGTTCTACAGCAACATCAGCCTCGGCGGCCGCGACATGCGGATGTTCACCACGCACCTCAAGGACGACCGGGCCCTCCAGGTCGCGGTCCGCTCCGACACCGTCGACCAGGGCGTACGGCAGGCGGGGCTGCTTCTCGCCGGTGTCGGCGGCGCCGGGGTGCTGCTCGCCGCGGCGCTGGGCTACTTCGCGTCCCGTACGTCCCTGCGGCCCGTGACCCGGCTCACGGCCACCGCCGAACGCATCGCCGCCACCCGCGACCCCGCCCACCGCATCGTCCTGCCGTCCTACGAGGCGCGCCGCCAGGACGAGATCACCCGCCTGGCGACCAGCTTCAACACCATGCTGGGCGAACTGGAGGAGGCCGTCGCCGCCCAGCGCCGCCTCGTCGCCGACGCCTCCCACGAACTGCGCACCCCGCTGACCGCGCTGCGCACCAACGCCGAGCTCCTCGCCCGCGCCGACCGGCTCTCGCCCGCCCAGCGCGACCGGGCCGCCGCGGCGCTGGGCCGCCAGCTCCGCGAGGTCACCGGCATGGTCAACGACCTCATCGAGCTCGCCCGCGACGAGGAGCCGCAGCAACTCGTCGAACAGGTCCGGCTGGACCTGCTGGCCGCGCGCTGCGTGGCTGCCGCGCGCGGCCACTGGCCCGGCACGCCCTTCAGCGCCGACCTGGACGCGGCCGGCGCCGTGACCGTCCCCGGCATCCCGACCCGCCTCGCGCGGCTGCTGTCCAACCTGCTCGACAACGCCGCCAAGTTCAGCCCGGCCGGCGCGATGGTCGAGGTGCGGCTGGAGCGCACGGCCCATGGTCTCGACCTCACGGTCCGCGACCACGGGCCCGGCATCGCCGCCGAGGACCTGCCCTACGTCTTCGACCGCTTCTACCGCTCCCGGCAGGCCCGCGCCCTCCCCGGCTCCGGCCTCGGGCTCGCCATGGCCCGTCAGATCGCCCGCGCGCACGGCGCCGAGCTGACGGCGGAACGAGCGGAGACGGGCGGCGCCCGCTTCCGCCTGCGCTTCCCCGCCGGATGACGGGGCCGGATGACCGGGCCGGACGGGCGGGCCGCAACCGCAGTCCTGACGGGGCGCATACGACGAAGGCCCCGGTCGCCATGACCGGGGCCTTCGTTCGCTGAGCGGACGACGAGACTCGAACTCGCGACATCCACCTTGGCAAGGTGGTGCTCTACCAACTGAGCTACGTCCGCATTCGCGCCGCGCTCTCGTGCGGTGCGTGCACCACTATAGCCAACCCTGAGCACGTGCGACGCGCGCGGCCGCGTGACGGTTCTCGACGCCGAGCTTCGCGACGGCCGACGAGAGGTAGTTCCGGACCGTCCCGGGCGTCAGCGAGGCGCGCTCCGCGATCTCGGCGACGGGTGCCCCGTCCTCGGCCAGCTCCAGCAGTTCCGCCTCCCGCGCGGTCAGCGGGGAGTCGCCGGCGCTTATCGCGTCCGCCGCCAACTCCGGGTCCACATAACGGCTTCCGCCGTGCACGGACCGGATGATCTCGGCGAGCCGCCGCGCCGAGACGGTCTTCGGCACGAACCCCCGCACCCCCGCCTCCAGCGCCCGCTTCAGATGCCCCGGGCGCCCGTGACCGGTCACGATCATGGTGCGGCAAGCGGGCAGCTCGGCCCGCAGGGATGTGGCCACCATCACACCATCTGCCCCTGGCATTTGGAGATCCAGTACGGCCACGTCCGGCCGGTGCGTCCGGGCCATGGCCAACGCCTCCGGCCCCGAAGCCGCCTCCGCGACCACCTGGAGATCGTCCTCCAGCCCCAGCAGCGCCGCCAGCGCCCCCCGGATCAGATGCTCGTCGTCCGCCAGCATCACCCGTACGGGGCGCGGCCCGTCGTTGACGTCCCTCACTCCGGGCCCACCGCCCATCGCACTCGCCCCCATGCCGCCCGTCACGCTTCCCCTCCGAGCCGCGAACCGGCGCCCACCGCCGGCCGCCCACCGCTGCCGTCCCCGTCCCCGCCCCCGTCCCGCGAAGCGAAGCCACCGCCGCCTTCCGAGATGTGACCGCCCTCCGACGGGACGGAGGGGCCCGGCTCACCAGGCACCGGGGACGAGCCGGCTCCCGGCGCACCCTCACCCGTCATGTCGCCACCCCCGGGCATCCCCCCGCCGGTCAGCGGCACCTCCGCCGTCACACGGAACATCCTCACCCCCGGGCGCTCCGCGGTGATCGTGCCGCCCAGGGCGGCCAGCCGCTCCCGCAGCCCCGCCAGCCCCGAACCCCGGCCGGTGCCCGCCCCCGGGCCCTCCTCCCGCACCCCGTCGTTCTCCATGACGAGCACCGCCGCGTCGTCGACGATCCGCATCCGTACCGCGCACCGCCCCGCGTCCGCGTGCCGCAGCACATTCGTCGTGGCCTCCCGGACCACCCAGGCCAGGGCCGACTGCACCGGCGGCGGCAGCTCGCGGCCCGGCGCGTCGTCGAAGCGGCAGTCGATGCCAGCGGCGGACAACACGCCCCGGGCGCCCACCAGTTCCGTGCGCAGATCCGCTTCGCGGTAGCCACGGACCACCTCGCGGACCTCCCGCTGCGAATCCCGCGCCAGCCGCTGGACCTCCGTCATCTGCTCCAGCGCCGCCGGCGAACCCCGCTGCGCCAGCTGCACGGCGAGTTCACTCTTGAGCGCGATCACCGCGAGATTGCGCCCCAGGACGTCGTGCAGATCCCGCCCGAACCGCAGCCGCTCCTCCGCGACGGCCAGCTGTGCCTGGGCCTTCTTCGCCTCGTCCAGCTCCCACATGACCGAGAGCATCCAGCCGGAGGCCCGCACGCACAGGGCGACCCACATGCCCAGGCCGAACACCGACGCGGCCAGCACCGCCATCGCGCCCCACGGCGCACCGAGAGCACCGAGCACGGCCGCCGGCAGCACCGCGCAACCACCGCAGACCGCCGAATAGCGCCGGAACCGGACCAGCAGGCTGTACGGCCCGAAGGTCGCCAGCCAGCCGTGCATCAGCAGCAGGCCGTACACCATGGGATGGGGCGTGCTGTCGGCCCGGATGGCGGCCACGATGGCGCCCAGCGTGCCGAGGAGCAGCGCCACTTGCCCGGCCAGCGGCCACCAAGGTGCGTCCTTCTTCCACAGATAGTGGTCGAACGAGCGCTGGAGGACACGGACCCCCAGCAGCACCTGGACGACGCTCAGGACACCCAGCACCCGCGCCGGGACCGGCTCGCTCCCGAACAGCGCCTTCGCGCCGTTGCACAAGGGGTAGGCGCATATCAGGACGTACAGCAACCACCGTGTGAAGCTGTCGACCTTGGCGACCCTGGTACGCCCCCGCCAGCCTCGCGCCCGTGCCCAGATGCCCATGCGCCCGTCCCCCTCCTACTCCTGCGGGACCCGCCTTCGCGGCCCGCTCACCGCCGGGGCTCCCACCGGAACCACCGCCGTACAGCAAACACGGCCAGCGCGATCCAGACCAAAGCCGTGACCAGGGCCCGCAGCACCCCGCCCGCGTCCAGCCCGCCCAGCCAGCCGCCGCGTATCAGCTCCATCGCCGGGGTCAGCGGCAGCAGCCGGCATACCTGCGCCATCGCGTCCGGCATCGTCTCCAAGGGGAAGACCAGCCCCGAACCCGCCATCGAGATCAGGAACATGGGCGTGGTCACGAACTGCGCCCCCTCGACTGACTTGGCCCAGGCCGCCGTGGCCGCCGCCAGTGTGATGCACAGGGCGATGCCCGACACCAGCCCGGCCAGGAGCAGTTCGGGCCTGGCAACAGCGCCCAGCTTCAGCCAGGCGACGCCGGCCACCACCAGCAGCACGCACTGGGCCAGCGCGATGACCACCGCCGGTATCGCGGTGCCCGTGAGGATCTCCATGTCACTCGCCTCGCCCGTACGGAGCCGCTTGAGCACCAGTTCCTCACGCCGTGAGACATAGGCGGTGACCAGGTTCTGATAGACGGCGAAGATCAGGACGAAGCCGAAGCCCCCGGTGACCGACACCGCGGCGACCGACATGCCCGTCTTGCCGAGATCGACACCCGCGATCGCGTTGTGCATCGCGTAGACCATGACGGCGGGCATCAGCAGGCCCATGTACAGCGCGGTCTTGCTCCGCCCGAGCAGGGTCAGCTCCGCCCGGCCCAGCGCCAGCACCCGTGAAACCGGCGTGGTCGCCGCCCTTGATGCCGCTGTGGATGTCGCTGTCGATGCCGCCATCACTCGCCCCTCCCCGCACCGGCGCCCGCACCGATGACCGTGCCCGACTCCGCCTCGGCCCCCGCGTCGGCCGAGCCCCTGCCCGCTATCGCCAGGAACGCCTCTTCCAGCGAGGCCGTCCGGGCGTCCAGCCCTTCCAGCTCTATGTCCTTCTCGCGCGCCCAGACCAGCAGCCCGGTCAGGGTGCGCTGCAACTCCCGTGTCTGGAGCTCTATCCGCCCCGCGGCCTCCTCGTGCCGCGTCACACCCAGCTCGGCCAGGGGCGGCAGATCGCCGACGAACCAGCCCACCGGCATCGCGAAGCGAATCCGGGACGGATAGGCGCCGATGACCTCACCGGGCGCCCCGGACGCCACGATCCGGCCCTCCCGCATGATCGCGAGCCGGTCCGCCAGCGCCTCGGCCTCCTCCAGATAGTGGGTGGTCAGCAGCACGGTCGTGCCCTCCTCGCGCAGCCGGCGCACCAACTCCCAGGTGGTGTGCCGGGCCTCGGGGTCCAGACCGGTGGTCGGCTCGTCGAGGAAGAGGACCTCGGGGCGGCCGAGCAGGGCCAGCGCGAGATCGAGCCGCCGCCGCTCGCCGCCGGACAGCTGCTTGATCCGCACGCCGCCGCGCTCCACCAGCCCGACCAGGCCGAGCGCCTCCCTGACCGGCCGCGCCCCGCTGGTGCAGCCCGCCCACATCCGCACGGTCTCCGTCACCGTCAGGTCGGAGGGGAAGCCGCCCTCCTGGAGCATCACCCCGACCCGCGGCCGGACCGCGCCACGCTCCTCGTACGGATCGTGGCCCAGCACCCGCACCTGCCCGCCGCTCGGCCGGGCCAGCCCCTCCAGGAGCTCGACCGTGGAGGTCTTGCCCGCGCCGTTGGTGCCGAGCAGCGCGAACAACTCGCCCCGCCCCACGGTGAAGGAAACCCCCCGCACCGCCTCGAATCCCTTGTCACCGACCGGGCCGTAGCGCCGCCGCAGCCCCGTGACCTCGATCACACTGTCCCCGATGTCCATGTCTCAAGGCTCCCCCCGGATCCGGACCGGAGGCAGTGCGAGCTGTCATGACCTCGGATGACGAATGTCATCGGCAGCCCGCGGGGCGCATGCGCGCGGGCGCGGACACGTGGGGTGCCCGCAGACGCGACACCATGCGCGCGGGGCAAGCGCTCGTCGACGACGAGCTCGATGGAATCGTGGCCCCGCGGCACCACGTGCGCGACGGACACCGCAAGGCGCGAGCGCATGGATACGACGAAGGCCCTGGTTGTCATAACCAGGGCCTTCGTTCGCTGAGCGGACGACGAGACTCGAACTCGCGACATCCACCTTGGCAAGGTGGTGCTCTACCAACTGAGCTACGTCCGCATGCTGCCGACCGGCTCTCACCGGGCGGTGCGAACACCACTGTACCGGAACCACAGGAGTGGTCGGTACGTGATGAGAGCGGGTGACAGGAATCGCACACTGCGCCTCCCCCTTGGAAAGAGGGCGCTCTACTACTGAGCTACACCCGCGAGCGTCGTCACGAACGGCCGGTCCACGGAAGTGGGACGACCGTCGGAACGATCAGAGCGGGTGACAGGAATCGCACACTGCGCCTCCCCCTTGGAAAGAGGGCGCTCTACTACTGAGCTACACCCGCGAGCGTCGTCACGAACGGCCGT
>NZ_JBIRVR010000008.1:0-53832 GCF_044387105.1 Streptomyces sp. NPDC020379 | reverse complement strand
CCGGTCCACAGATGTGGGACGACCGTCGGAACGATCAGAGCGGGTGACAGGAATCGCACACTGCGCCTCCCCCTTGGAAAGGGGGCGCTCTACTACTGAGCTACACCCGCGTGACCCCGAAGTCCCGGCGGTTTCCCGTCCGTTCCCCTCGGCGTGATCCAGACTCTAGCTGATCAACAGGGGTGCTTGGCAACTCGGTCAGTCGGCGGCGTTGAAGGCTTCGTAGACCCGCTTGGGGATGCGGCCGCGCGGCGGTACGTCCATGCCGTGGGAGCGGGCCCAGGCGCGCACCGCGGAGGGGTCGGGTGCCACGGAGGTGCGGCGGTAGACCTTGCCGGAGCGGGACTGCTTGCGGCCGGCCTCCACGTACCGCGCGAGGGTGACGCGCAGTTTCTTCGCATTGGCAGTGTTGAGGTCGATCTCGTACGACTTGCCGTCGAGGCCGAAGGAGACCGTCTCCGCGGCTTCCCCGCCGTCGATGTCATCGGAGAGCGTGACCACTACGCGCTGTGCCACGAATATCGGTCCTTTCAGCGGGCGTCACCCCGTCGTTCTGCGGTGACGCGAGGGTTCCGGTTGTTCCGGATCAATGATTATTCATTTGTACAACGAAGGCCATTGAAAATGGAAGCCCACTTAATTCGGTCGGCGTGGCCCCGGCAATCAGGACCGTACATTTTTTCCGCGATTTTCCCCGGATTCTTCCTGTGTCGATGCGTAAACGTGACAGGGCGGCCGTCATATCTATGCGCGTAGATTTTTTGGGACTGTACTCTGGCACCACCGCTTCAGCTCACGCACCACACCACCGGGAGTGCCAGTGGCACGCGTCGTAGTCGACGTCATGCTCAAGCCGGAGATCCTCGACCCGCAGGGGCAGGCGGTGCAGCGCGCGCTGCCACGCCTGGGTTTTGCGGGGATCGCCGACGTCCGTCAGGGCAAGCGCTTTGAACTCGAGGTGGAGGGTCCGGTCGACGATGCCGCCCTCGCCCGCATCCACGAGATGGCGGAAACGTTTCTCGCCAACACCGTGATCGAGGACTTCACCGTGAAGGTCGACGGAGAAGCCCGATGACTGCTCGTGTAGGAGTCATCACCTTCCCCGGCACTCTGGACGACCGCGACACCCAGCGCGCCGTCCGTATCGCCGGGCTCGAACCCGTATCGCTGTGGCATCGCGACAAAGACCTCAAACAGGTCGATGCCGTGATCCTGCCCGGCGGCTTCTCCTACGGCGACTATCTGCGCGCGGGCGCCATTTCCCGCTTCTCGCCCGTCATGGAGAAGGTCGTCGAGGGCGCCCGGGAGGGCCTGCCGGTCCTCGGTATCTGCAACGGCTTTCAGGTCCTCACCGAGTCCCACCTGCTGCCCGGCGCGATGCTGCGCAACAACCACCTGCACTTCATCTGCCGCGACCAGAAGCTGCGGGTGGAGAACGCGGACACCGCCTGGACCTCCGACTACGAGGCGGGCCAGGAGATCTCCGTCCCGCTGAAGAACATCGACGGCCGCTACGTGGCCGACGAGCGCACCCTCGACGAGCTGGAGGCGGAGGGCCGCGTCGCCTTCCGGTACCTGGACGTCAACCCCAACGGCTCGCTCCGCGACATCGCCGGCATCACCAACGCCGCGGGCAATGTCGTGGGCCTCATGCCGCACCCGGAGCACGCGGTGGAGCCGCTCGTCGGCACCGGCCGTACGGATGGGCTCGGGTTCTTCACTTCGATCTTGAAGAAGCTGGTCAACTCATGAGCGACGCGCGCGCGGCCGCTCAGCCGCAGACGTACACGAAAGCCGCGCCTCTGCGCCGCGCGGGCGGAGAAGCGAATGAAGGGCGCGCAGCATGACTCTCGACACCGTCAAGCACGCCGGTGAGACCCCCGACGCCGCACAGCCGTGGGCCGAGCTGGGGCTGAAGCCGGATGAGTACGCCCGCATCCGCGAGATCCTCGGCCGCCGGCCCACCGGCGCCGAGCTGGCGATGTACAGCGTGATGTGGTCCGAGCACTGCTCCTACAAGAGCAGCAAGGTCCACCTGAGGCAGTTCGGCGAGAAGGCTCCCGAGAGCGACGCCATGCTCGTCGGCATCGGCGAGAACGCCGGTGTCGTCGACGTCGGCCAGGGCTACGCGGTCACCTTCAAGGTCGAGTCGCACAACCACCCCTCGTACATCGAGCCCTACCAGGGCGCGGCCACCGGCATCGGCGGCATCGTCCGCGACATCCTCGCCATGGGCGCCCGCCCGGTCGCCGTCATGGACCCGCTGCGCTTCGGCGCCGCCGACCACCCCGACACCAAGCGCGTCCTGCCGGGCGTCGTCGCGGGCATCGGCGGCTACGGCAACTGCCTGGGCCTGCCCAACATCGGCGGCGAGGTCGTCTTCGACTCCTGCTACCAGGGAAACCCGCTGGTCAACGCCCTCTGCGTGGGCGTGATGAAGCACGAGGACATCCACCTGGCCAAGGCGTCCGGCGCGGGCAACAAGGTCATCCTCTACGGCGCCCGCACGGGCGGCGACGGTATCGGCGGTGTCTCCGTGCTCGCCTCGGAGACTTTCGACTCCACCGGCCCCGCCAAGCGCCCCGCCGTCCAGGTCGGCGACCCCTTCCAGGAGAAGCTCCTCATCGAGTGCACCCTGGAGATCTTCCGCGAGCACCTGGTCGACGGCATCCAGGACCTCGGTGGCGCCGGTCTGTCCTGCGCCACCAGCGAGCTGGCCAGCGCCGGCTCCGGGGGCATGCGCGTCGAGCTGGACACCGTGCCGCTGCGCGACTCCTCCCTCTCGCCCGAGGAGATCCTCATGAGCGAGTCGCAGGAGCGCATGTGCGCCGTCGTGGAGCCCGGCAAGGTCGCCCGCTTCATGGAGATCTGCGAGAAGTGGGACGTCATCGCCACCGTCATCGGTGAAGTGACCGACGGCGAGCGGCTGGAGATCTTCTGGCACGGCGAGCAGATCGTGGACGTGCCGCCGCGCACGGTGGCGCACGAGGGGCCGGTCTACGAGCGGCCGTACGCGCGACCGGAGTGGCAGGACGCCCTCCAGGCCGACGACGCGAACAAGCTGGCCCGTCCGGCGACCGCCGACGAGCTGCGCGAGCAGGTCCTCAAGGTCGTCTCCTCGCCGAACCAGGCGTCGAAGTCCTGGATCACGGAGCAGTACGACCGCTTCGTGCAGGGCAACACGGTGCTGGCACAGCCCGAGGACTCGGGCATGGTCCGCATCGACGAGAACACCGGCCTCGGCGTCGCGGTGGCGACCGACGGCAACGGCCGCTACACCAAGCTCGACCCGTACACGGGAGCCCAGCTCGCGCTCGCCGAGGCGTACCGCAACGTCGCCGCCACCGGTGCCCGCCCGCTCGCGATCTCGGACTGCCTGAACTTCGGCTCGCCCGAGGACCCGGCCGTCATGTGGCAGTTCGCCGAGGCCACCCGCGGCCTGGCGGACGGCTGCCTCACGCTGGGCACGCCGGTCACCGGCGGCAATGTCTCGCTCTACAACCAGACGGGCGAGACGGCCATCCACCCGACCCCCGTGGTCGCGGTGCTCGGTGTGATCGACGACGTCAACCGCCGTACGCCGATGGCCTTCTCCCAGGAGGGCCACCTGCTCTACCTCCTGGGTGACACCAAGGAGGAACTGGGCGGTTCGGCCTGGTCCCAGGTGGTCCACGAGCACCTCGGCGGGCTGCCGCCGGCCGTGGACCTGGAGCGCGAGCGGCTGCTCGCCGAGATCCTGATCGCCGCCTCGCGCGACGGCATGGTCGACGCGGCGCACGACCTCTCCGACGGCGGTCTGATCCAGGCCCTCGCCGAGTCGTGCCTGCGCGGCGGCAAGGGCGCACGGATCGTCGTCCCCGACGGACTGGACCCCTTTGTGTTCCTGTTCTCGGAGTCGGCGGGCCGCGCGGTCGTCGCCGTCCCCCGGAGCGAGGAGCTCCGCTTCAGCGACATGTGCGGCGCGCGCGGCCTCCCGGCCGCCCGCATCGGTGTGGTGGACGGCGAAGTGATCGACATCCAGGGTCACTTCGAGCTCCCGCTCGCCGAACTGCGCGCGGCGCACGAGGCGACCATCCCGGCGCTGCTGGCCTGACCCGACGGCCGCCGGGCGGGCCGGGTCCTCCGGCCCGCCCGGCGACCGCGGAGCCCGTCCGGGCGAAGCCCGGTTGTGGCAGAGGGGCGGGCAGGGGAAAGATCCCCCCATGCCCACCGCTCAGCGCAAGCGTGCCCGGACCTACGACCTCGCGAGGACGCGCACGGCCGTCCTCGCGCAGCTCGACCATGTGCGTGCCGTCGTCGGGGCTCTCGACGAGGGCCGGTTCGCGCTGCCCACGCGGCTCGGCGACTGGACCGTACGGGAGCTGGTCACCCATATCGCCCTGGGCGTCCGCTCCGTCGGTGACGGGCTCGCGCAACCCGCGCCCCCGGCACGGGAGATCACGCTCGCCGAGTGGCCGTTCGCCACGGCCGGCCACGCGGCGCGCGTCGACACCTCCGTACGTGAAGTGGCCGCCTCCGAGGACCCCGTGGGCCTCCTCGGCCGTGCGGCGGACCGTTTCGCCGAACTGAGCTCCGGTGTGCCCGCGGAGCGCCTCCTGAACGCCCGGCCCGGCGCCATGCGCCTGGACGACCTGCTGGTCACCCGGTGCGTCGAACTCGTCGTGCACAGCGACGACCTGGCCGCCGCGCTCGGCGTCGGCATCCCGTACGACCGGCAGGCCCTGGCCGCCGTCACCCGCCTGCTGGCCGACGCGCTGGCCCTCAAGGCGCCCGGCGGTTCCGTGGAGGTCCGCGTGCCGCCGTTCGCGGTCGTGCAGTGCGTGGAGGGCCCCAAGCACACCCGCGGCACGCCGCCCAACGTGGTCGAGACCGACCCACTCACCTGGATCCGGCTCGCCACCGGCCGTACGGACTGGGCCACCGCCCTGGACGCCGCCACGGTCTCCGCGAGCGGTGAACGCGCCGATCTCACCGATCACTTGCCGCTGCTCACATGAGTGCTCATCCGAGCAGGGCCGGGCGGTAACTCACCTGAGCGGAAAAGGTGATGCGCTGTGCGCGCCGGGTGGCTGTCCGTGGTGTGAGCCATCCCTGGTCATCCCCGGTTCGGATGAACCTCGCGCCTGCCATAGACTCGAGGTGTGCCTCGTGGTGATGGACGACTCAACCACGACCTGCTCCCCGGCGAGAAGGGCCCCCAGGACGCTTGCGGCGTCTTCGGTGTCTGGGCTCCGGGTGAAGAGGTCGCCAAGCTCACCTATTTCGGGCTGTATGCCCTGCAGCACCGTGGACAGGAGTCCGCGGGCATCGCAGTGAGCAACGGCTCCCAGATCCTGGTCTTCAAGGACATGGGGCTTGTCTCCCAGGTCTTCGACGAGACCTCCCTCGGCTCCCTCCAGGGCCATATCGCGGTCGGTCACGCCCGCTACTCCACCACCGGAGCCTCGGTGTGGGAGAACGCGCAGCCGACGTTCCGCGCGACCGCCAACGGCTCGATCGCGCTCGGCCACAACGGCAATCTGGTCAACACCGCCCAGCTCGCCGAGATGGTCGCCGCCCTCCCCAAGGAGAACGGCCGGGCCACCCAGGTCGCCGCGACCAACGACACCGACCTGGTCACGGCCCTGCTCGCGGGCCAGACCGACGCGGACGGCAAGCCGCTGACGATCGAGGAAGCGGCCACCAAGGTCCTCCCGGACGTCCAGGGCGCCTTCTGCCTCGTCTTCATGAACGAGCACACCCTCTACGCCGCCCGCGACCCGCAGGGCATCCGCCCGCTGGTCCTCGGCCGCCTGGAGCGCGGCTGGGTGGTGGCCTCCGAGACCGCCGCCCTCGACATCTGCGGCGCCACCTTCGTCCGCGAGGTGGAGCCCGGCGAGCTGATCGCCATCGACGAGAACGGCCTGCGGAGCTCCCGCTTCGCGGAGGCGAAGCCCAAGGGCTGCGTCTTCGAATACGTCTATCTCGCGCGCCCCGACACCGACATCGCGGGCCGCAACGTCTATCTCTCCCGGGTGGAGATGGGCCGCAGGCTCGCCGCCGAGGCCCCCGTCGAGGCCGACCTGGTGATACCGACTCCGGAGTCCGGTACGCCGGCCGCCGTCGGTTACGCCGAGGCCAGCGGCATCCCGTACGGCACCGGCCTGGTGAAGAACTCCTACGTCGGCCGGACCTTCATCCAGCCGAGCCAGACCATCCGCCAGCTCGGCATCCGGCTCAAGCTCAACCCCCTCAAGGAGGTCATCCGGGGCAAGCGCCTGGTGGTCGTCGACGACTCGATCGTCCGCGGCAACACCCAGCGCGCCCTGGTGCGGATGCTCCGCGAGGCGGGCGCCGCCGAGGTGCACGTGCGGATCTCCTCGCCGCCGGTGAAGTGGCCCTGCTTCTTCGGTATCGACTTCGCGACCCGCGCCGAGCTGATCGCCAACGGCATGACGGTCGAGGAGATCGGCAAGTCGCTGGGCGCGGACTCCCTCGCCTACATCTCGCTCGACGGCATGATCGAGGCGACCACCATCGCCAAGCCGGATCTGTGCCGCGCCTGCTTCGACGGCGAATACCCCATGCCGCTGCCCGACCCCGAGCTTCTCGGCAAGCAGCTCCTGGAGACCGAGCTGGCCGGCGGCACGGACGCCGCCGACGCGCTCCGCCGCCCGTAACGCCCCCGTAGTACCGAACGACACGAAAGATCTCAACGTCATGTCTGCTGAATCTTTTGAGGCCGCTACGCCGCCGGGCACTGGTGCCAGCTACGCGAGCGCGGGCGTCGACATCGAAGCCGGCGATCTCGCCGTCGAGCTCATGAAGAAGTGGGTGAAGAAGGCCACCCGTCCGGAGGTCGTCGGTGGCCTCGGCGGCTTCGCCGGGCTCTTCGACGCGAGCGCGCTGAAGCGGTACGAGCGGCCGCTGCTCGCCTCCGCGACCGACGGCGTCGGCACGAAGGTCGACATCGCCCGCCGGATGGGGGTCTACGACACCATCGGCCACGACCTGGTCGGCATGGTCGTGGACGACCTGGTGGTCTGCGGCGCCGAGCCGCTGTTCATGACCGACTACATCTGCGTCGGCAAGGTCTATCCGGAGCGGGTCGCCGCGATCGTCAAGGGCATCGCGGAGGGCTGCGTCCTCGCGGGCTGCGCGCTGGTCGGCGGCGAGACCGCCGAGCACCCCGGGCTGCTCGCCGCGGACGACTTCGACGTGGCAGGCGCGGGCACCGGTGTGGTCGAGGCCGACCGGGTGCTGGGCGCGGATCGCATCCGTACGGGTGACGCCGTCATCGCGATGGCCTCGTCCGGACTTCACTCGAACGGGTACTCGCTGGTCCGCCATGTGCTGTTCGACCGCGCGGGCTGGGAGCTGGACCGCGAGGTGGAGGAGTTCGGCCGCACCCTCGGCGAGGAGCTGCTGGAGCCCACCAAGATCTATTCGCTCGACTGCCTCGCCCTCACCCGCACGGCCGAGGTGCACGCCTTCTCGCACATCACCGGCGGCGGGCTCGCGAACAACCTGGCCCGGGTGATCCCGGCCGGGCTGCACGCCACCGTCGACCGCTCGACCTGGGCACCCGGCGCGGTCTTCGACCTGGTCGGCCGGCTGGGCGAGGTCGAGCGCCCGGAGCTGGAGAAGACGCTCAACATGGGCGTCGGCATGATCGCGGTCGTGCCGCAGGAGTCCGTGGACGTCGCGCTCGCGACCTTCGCCGACCGGGGCGTGGAGTCCTGGGTGGCCGGCGAGATCACCGAGCGCGGGGACCACACCGAGGCCGTGGCTCTGACCGGTGAGTACGCGAGCTGACATGCACGGACCCACGGGTCCCGGGGCCGCAGGGCGCTCCGGGGCCGGTGGGTCACTGCCCGCGCGGGGCCGGGGAATCCGGCGCCGGGCAGCACAGAACCCGGTCCGTGGGCAGGCCCCGGACCGGGTCGGTGGGTGTTACGGCGTCAAGCGCGGCGACGGTATGTCGAGGAGTGATCGGGCGATTGCTCGTCCTCGTCCTCGTGGTTGTAACGCTCCGCATACTGGGCGTACGGATCGTCGTCCAGCTCATCGTCCTTGTCGAGCGGCTCGCTGTTCGGCGGCTGCTTCGTCGTCGGCGATGCGCCCAGCTCATTGGCCAGACGTGAGAGATCGGTCCCGCCGCTGTTGTACTTCAGCTGGCGGGCGACCTTTGTCTGCTTGGCCTTGGCCCGGCCGCGCCCCATGGCTCGACCCCCTCAGTGACGGGGCTCGACGGCCCCAGAGTCTTGACACGCGTTCACGTTCATGAGTCAGAGCGGACCCTCGGTGAGGTGTCCGGCCTGTAGGGCTTCAACGGTACCTGCTTCCGCGGCCATACGGTACGTCGCCCGCAGGACGTGCCACGTCACACAACCCGTGGGGAGCCCCGTCCCCGCTGGTCAGCTGCGATTTTAACGTGTCTTGTGCGCCGACCCGCCGATGGGTGGTGAGGGATCTCTCCCTTTCTGCCCGGGTGGCCGGCCGGGGTGGTCCCTGTGGCAACCCTCCGACCGCTGTGCGGGCACCGGGCGTACGGCCGGGCCACGGGCCGGGACGGGCCCGTGGCTACCGGCCGGTAATTCAGCGGGTGCCGACAGGAGCGGCGGCGCGGGCCTCCGCCATGCGCTGCTCGGCGAGCCGGTCGGCCGCGGCGGCGGGCGGGATGCCGTCCGCCTTGGCGCGCTCGAATATGGCCAGCGTCGTGGCGAAGATCTCGGTCGCCTTGGCCTTCGCCCGGTCGAAGTCGAAGCCGTGCAGCTCATCGGCCACCTGGATCACGCCGCCGGCGTTCACCACGTAGTCCGGGGCGTAGAGGATGCCGCGGTCGGCGAGATCCTTCTCGACGCCCGGGTGGGCGAGCTGGTTGTTGGCCGCGCCGCAGACCACGGTGGCGGTCAGAGCGGCCACGGTCTCGTCGTTCAGCGCGCCGCCGAGGGCACAGGGGGCGTAGACGTCGAGGGGGCTGCGCACGAGCACGTCGGCGGTGGCGACGGAGGTGACCCGCGGGTGCCGGGCGGTGATCCGCTCGACGGCCTCGGCGCGCACATCGGTGATGACGACCTCGGCGCCGTCCTCGATCAGGTGCTCCACGAGGTGGTGCCCCACCTTGCCGACACCGGCGACGCCGACCCGGCGGCCGCGCAGCGTCGGCTCGCCCCACTGGGTCTGCGCGGCGGCGCGCATGCCCTGGAAGACGCCGAAGGCGGTGAGCACGGAGGAGTCGCCCGCGCCGCCGTTCTCGGGGGAGCGGCCGGTGGTCCAGCGGCACTCTCGGGCGATGACGTCCATGTCCCGCACGTACGTGCCGACATCGCACGCGGTGACATAGCGACCGCCCAGAGACGCCACGAACCGACCGTAGGCGAGCAGCAATTGCTCGCTCTTCACCGTTTCGGGGTCACCTATGATCACGGCCTTGCCGCCGCCGTGGTCGAGCCCGGCCAGGGCGTTCTTGTACGACATGCCGCGGGCGAGGTTGAGCGCGTCCCGCACGGCCGCCTCGTCGGAGGCGTACGGATAGAAGCGGGTGCCGCCGAGGGCCGGGCCCAGGGCGGTGGAGTGCAGGGCGATCACGGCCTTGAGGCCGCTCTCGCGGTCCTGGCAGAGCACGACTTGCTCGTGGCCGCCCCGGTCCGATCGGAACAGGGTGTGGAGCACGTCGTCAACGCCATTGCTGGGACGTACGTCAGTCACTGTGGTGACTCCATATGTCGCGGAGGTCGCCCTCCGGGGGTGGTGGAGGGCCGGTTGGGACGAGGGTAAGACCTGGGGGGCCGCGGGACGGGTCCGGTGCCGAGGATCACTCTCCCGGGGTGCGACGCCATGGGACGATCTGGACAGCACGGGGGAGTGCTGGGCAACTCCCCGGGGAGTCCGGGCGGTTCGAGGGAGCGGGTGTGGGGTTGGCGTCGTCGGTGACCGTCCCGTACGCGGCGTATCTGCGGGTCTACGAGCCCCTGGGCGCCTTCCCGGAACCCGAACGCGGCCACTGGGCGCGCTACGCCCGCCGCGAGTCGCTCCCGGGCGTCCAGGACGAACTCCGCAGGTCGCTCGCCGATCTGCTGCCCACGCCCCCCGTGCCGGTGCCGGTGCACGAGAGCGGCGACGCGTTCGTCGCCTTCCAGGACGGGGTCCTGTGCGTCTGCCCCTGGCGCACCCGGCTGCGCGGCTGGCTGGCGCTGGAGGGGCTGGCCGAGAGCCTGCCCGCGCCGGTCCTGGACGCGGCGCTGCCGCCCGTGGTGCGCCGCCAGGCGGAGGCGGACTACGAGCGCTGGCAGGAGCGCAACCCCGACGCCCGGCCGTGGATCCGCACCGCGACCTGGCAGGTGCCGCTGCGCTGGTTCGTCCTCTTCGCGGACGAGGAGCGGGAGTACGGCAAGGGCTGCGAGCCGGGCCGGGAGGGGCTCGTCCTGCGCTACCGCACGCCCATGGTGGAGGCCAGACGACGGGTGGCGCGCGGCCTGCGGACGCTGAAGGACGCGATCGACGAGGGCCCGCTGATCGACGGCCTGGTGGACGTGGGGCGCTGGCTGGAGGAGTTCCATCCGCGCTCCCTGGTGGAGCTGGACTACGGCGGGCTGGTGCACATGGTGCCCGAGGCTGATCTCGCGGGGGACCACTCGGCCGGTGACACCGCGGAGGGGCTGGCGGCGCTGCGCGAGGGGGACGGCGCCCGGGCGGGCGAGGCGTACGAACGGCTGACGGAGCGTTGGAGCGCCGTGCGGAACCGTCAGTATGCGAACTGAAGTCCCATACCGGGGCTTGAGGGAAGGTCGGGGCTGCTGAGGCGGGTGCGGGGGACCTAGGTCCCGATCCGGGCCATTGCCGCAACCGTGACCTAACGCACTTACGTCAGGTCTTGCGCCCATCGCCCACCCTCGTGGCAAAATAGGACAAGGAGTCCAGGAAGGGCTCCTTCCGTCCAACTAAGGGCGGATAGATCGGTATTGCGCTCCTTGGCGGGTCTGATGACCCCTGATCCCACTGTGACTGATCGTCACGATGGCGTGACTGTCCGCTATGGCATGGTCCATCGGCTTCCGTCGAGGTTGAACACCTGAGAGGGCAATTCCATCGGTTTGGCCGACGTGGCTGGACAGATGGTGTAGTTGTAGTGCCGAGGACAAGCCGTTCGTCCTATAACCGACTCGGCCCGCGTCCGCCATTTCGGGCAACGTGGGTCAAGGTGCAGAATTTAGAGGAAAGAACCGACTCCAAGTCCGGTTCTCCCGAGGAGGCCGCTCATGACCGCTCGCACCCCTGATGCCGAGCCGCTGCTGACCCCGGCTGAGGTTGCCACGATGTTCCGCGTGGACCCGAAGACCGTGACCCGCTGGGCCAAGGCAGGCAAGCTCACGTCCATCCGCACGCTCGGAGGACACCGCCGCTATCGCGAAGCGGAGGTCCGCGCACTGCTGGCGGGCATTCCGCAGCAGCGCAGCGAGGCCTGAACCACCGTATAGCGCACTGCCGGGCGTTTTCCGGGGCCCCCAACCCGGTCCGACGCCCACAACGCACCACAGAGCTTCACACGACAGGGGGACCTGCCCCAACAGGTTCCTTGCCCACCGACTTGGGCGAGTCGTCGATCGCGCTGGACTCCGCCGGGTCCAGCGCGATCTTTTTGTATCCGGCCCCGGGTCGTCCCCGAGCGCTCTCCGTCCGGCCTCCCGTGCTTCTCGCGCGCGGCGCGGAGCGGACTCCGGATGTCCACCGGACCCTTTCGGGTGAGGTGCAATTGCACATATTAAATTGACCCGTTGTAGGTGAGGGGTAAGTTCCGTCACTACGGAAAGTCTTTCGGTGACTCCCGTCACAGCGCAACGCGCTTGTCACTCACCGTACTGCTGCGGTATTGGACCGGAGGTCCAGGTGCTGCCTCAAGCCTCGCATCCGACTGCCCCAGGTGCGGCCGTCGTTGGTCACTCTTCGGCAGGACCTATGTCCTCGCCGGCCCCGGCGTCGCCCCGGGGCGCGCCGGCCGCCTCCTGGGCGAGCCGCAGGAGGCGGTGGCACACGGCGCAGTGCCGGGTCAGATGGCGATATCCCGAAGCGGCCGCCAGATGGGCGCGCAGCAGCGCCCTCGTCTCGTGCCGGATGATCTCGGTCCGCTTGGGCTCGGTCCGGGTGGTCGTCGTCATGGAGCGCAGCACCTCCACTGCCTGAGTACCCCTGGCACGTGTCCCAGTCAAGGTCGGATGCGAATCGGATGAAAAACGGCCCGGATCCTCGGGGACGGGATCCGGGCCGTGAATGGCGTGCTGCGAGGGGGACTTGGCCTTGGCGCGAGGGCTGTCGCGCAAACAGTGGAGCCCGCATCCGGCGAGGATGCGGGCTCCGACTCTACTGCGGTCCTGACGGGATTTGAACCCGCGGCCTCCACCTTGACAGGGTGGCGAGCACTCCAAACTGCTCCACAGGACCTTGTGCTTTCCCGCTCTCGCGGTGCTGCGAGACAGACTCTACAGCAGGTCAGGGGGTGTGGTCGAACCCGGTCTCCGGCGAAGCGCGGAGGACGGTCCGGGAGCGCGCCCGGACCGCCCCGCACGCCTCAAGGAGCCAGCTGATCGATGGCCTTCACGATCCGCTTGTCCGAGACCGGATACGCCGTGCCGAGGGCGTGGGCGAAATAGCTGACCCGCAGCTCCTCGATCATCCAGCGCACCTCGCGCGCCTCCCGCGGCACCGGCCTCCCCTTGGGGAACTGCTCCAGCAGCCAGGCGTACTCGTCCTGCATGTCCTTGACCTTCGCCATCCGCGCGCGGTCCCGCTCCGCGTTGGTGGGCATCTGCGTCAGCCGGCGGTCGGCGGCCACCAGATAGCGCAGCAGGTCCGGCAGCCTGCGCACGCCGTGCTCGGTCACGAAGCCCGGCTTGATCAGCGCCGCCAGCTGCTCCTTGACGTCCGTGAGGGAGGGCACGAGCACCAGCGACGTTGTCGCCTTCAGCCGCCGCTCGCACGCCTGCCAGGCCGCCAGCACCTCCTGCACCTTGCGGATGGTGTCCAGCGTCGCGTCGACGATGTCGGCCCGCACCGCGTCGAAGAGCTTCCGGAAGGACTCCTCGTCCCAGGCCGGGCCGCCGCGCAGCGCGATGAGCTTGTCCGCGGCGCCGGCCACGCAGTCCTCGAAGAGGGCCGGGATGGAGCCGTGCGGATTCCGCGACAGGGCGAGCTTCTGCTGGTTGCTGAGCTTGTCCTGAGCGAATTTCGCGGGATTGGAGGGGAGGTTGAGCAGGATGAGACGGCGGGTGCCCCGCCACATCGCCTCCTGCTGCTCCGCCTCGGTGTCGAAGAGCCGCACCGCGACCGAGCTGCCCTCGTCCACCAGCGCGGGGTACGCCTTGACCGGCTGCCCGGCCCGGCGCGTCTCGAAGGTGCGCTGGAGCGTCCCGATGGTCCACTGAGTGATCCCCGAGCGCTGCTCCGGGGCGCGCGCCGCGCCGCCCTCGCCCGGGGCCTCGGCGGCCTTCTCGAACGCCTTGGTGATCGCGGCCTGGGTCTTGGGCTTGAGGCGGATCCGCAGCGCCTCCAGGTCCTTGTCCTCCGCGATCTTGCGCTTGCGCTCGTCGACGATCCGGAAAGTGATCTTCAGGTGGTCCGGGACCTTGCCGAGATCGAAGTCCTCCGCCTCCATCCGCACGCCCACCATCCGCTGGAGCTCGCGCGTCAGCGTGGTGGTCAGCGGCTCCTGGAGGGGCACCGCGCGGTCCAGGAACGCCTTGGCGTAGTTCGGCGCCGGGACGTAGTTCCGCCGGATCGGCTTGGGCAGCGAGCGGATCAGCTCGGTCACCAGGTCCTCGCGCAGACCCGGGATCTGCCAGTCGAAGCCCTCGGCCGAGACCTGGTTGAGCACCTGGAGCGGGATGTGGACGGTCACGCCGTCCGCGTCCGCGCCCGGCTCGAACTGATAGGTCACCTTGAACTTCAGCCGGCCCTGCCGCCAGGAGTCCGGGTAGTCGTCCTTGGTGACCGCCTCGGCGTTCTCGTTGATGAGCATGGAGTGCTCGAAATTGAGCAACTCCGGCTCGTCCCGGCGCTTGTGCTTCCACCAGGAGTCGAAATGCGCGCCCGAGACGACGTGTTCGGGCAGCCGCTGGTCGTAGAAGTCGAAGAGCGTCTCGTCGTCCACCAGGATGTCGCGGCGGCGGGCGCGGTGCTCCAGCTCCTCGACCTCGCCGAGCAGCTTGCGGTTGTCGTGGAAGAACTGATGGTGGGTGCGCCAGTCGCCCTCCACCAGGGCGTTGCGGATGAAGAGCTCACGGCTGGTCTCCGGGTCGATGCGCCCGTAGTTGACCTTCCGCTGCGCCACGATCGGCACGCCGTAGAGCGTGACCCGCTCGTACGCCATGACCGCGGCCTGTTTCTGCTCCCAGTGCGGCTCGCTGTAGTTGCGCTTCACCAGGTGCTCGGCGAGCGGCTCGATCCACTCCGGCTCGACCTTGGCATTGACCCGCGCCCACAGCCGCGAGGTCTCCACCAGCTCCGCCGACATGATCCAGCGCGGCTGCTTCTTGAAGAGCGCGGAGCCCGGGAAAATCGCGAACTTGGCGCTGCGGGCGCCGAGGTATTCGTTCTTCTCGGTGTCCTTCAGGCCGATGTGCGACAGCAATCCGGCCAGCAGCGACTGATGTACGCGGTCCTCCGGCGCGTCCTCCTCGGCGAGGTGGACGCCCATCTGCTTGGCGACCGTCCGCAGCTGGGAGTAGATGTCCTGCCATTCGCGTATCCGCAGATAGTTCAGGAACTCCGACTTGCACATGCGCCGGAAGGCCGACGACGACAGGGCCTTCTGCTGTTCACGCACATAGCGCCACAGATTGAGGAAGGCGAGGAAGTCGCTCGTCTCGTCCTTGAACCGCGCGTGCTGCTGATCGGCCTGCTGCTGCTTCTCCGAGGGCCGCTCCCGCGGGTCCTGGATCGACAGCGCTGCCGCGATCACCATGACCTCGCGGACGCAGCCGTTGCGGTCGGCCTCCAGCACCATGCGGGCCAGCCGCGGGTCCACGGGCAGCTGCGAGAGCTTGCGGCCGAGCGGGGTCAGCCGCTTCTTGTGGTCCTTCTCCTTCGGATCGAGCGCCCCCAGCTCATGGAGCAGGTCGACGCCGTCCTTGATGTTGCGGCGGTCCGGCGGGTCGATGAAGGGGAATCGCTCGATGTCCCCGAGCCCGGCCGCGGTCATCTGGAGGATGACGGAGGCGAGGTTCGTACGGAGGATCTCGGCGTCCGTGAATTCCGGCCGGGAGAGGAAGTCGTCCTCCGAGTACAGCCGGATGCAGATGCCGTCGCTCGTACGGCCGCAGCGGCCCTTGCGCTGATTGGCGCTGGCCTGCGAGACCGGCTCGATCGGCAGCCGCTGGACCTTCGTGCGGTGGCTGTAGCGGGAGATGCGGGCGAACCCGGGGTCGATCACATAGCGGATGCCCGGCACGGTCAGTGACGTCTCGGCGACGTTCGTCGCGAGGACGACACGGCGGCCGGAGTGGCGCTGGAAGACCCGGTGCTGCTCGGCGTGCGACAGCCGCGCGTACAGCGGGAGGATCTCCGTGGACCGCAGCTTCTTCTTCTCCAGCGCGTCCGCCGTGTCGCGGATCTCCCGCTCGCCGGAGAGGAAGACGAGTATGTCCCCGTCGCCCTCCCGCTGGAGCTCGTCCACCGCGTCGCAGATCGCGGTGATCTGATCGCGGTCGGCGTCGGTGGAGTCCTCCTCCAGCAGCGGGCGGTAGCGCACCTCCACCGGATACGTACGGCCGCTGACCTCGATGATCGGCGCGTCGCCGAAGTGCCGGGAGAAGCGCTCCGGGTCGATGGTCGCCGAGGTGATGACGACCTTGAGGTCGGGGCGGCGCGGCAGCAGCTGGGCGAGGTAGCCGAGGATGAAGTCGATGTTGAGGCTGCGCTCGTGCGCCTCGTCGATGATGATCGTGTCGTACTGGCGCAGCTCGCGGTCCGTCTGGATCTCGGCGAGCAGGATGCCGTCCGTCATCAGCTTGACGAGGGTGTCGCCGCCGACCTGGTCGGTGAAGCGGACCTTCCAGCCGACCGCCTCGCCCAGCGGCGTCCGCAGCTCCTCGGCGACCCGCTCCGCGACCGTACGGGCGGCGATCCGGCGCGGCTGGGTGTGTCCGATGAGGCCCCGGAGGCCACGGCCGAGCTCCAGGCAGATCTTGGGGATCTGCGTGGTCTTGCCGGAGCCGGTCTCGCCCGCGACGATCACGACCTGGTGGTCGCGGATCGCCTCGAGGATGTCGTCCTTTTTCTGGCTGACCGGCAGCTGGTCGGGGTAGGTGACCGCGGGCACGGCGGCGCGCCGCCGCGCGATGCGCCCTTCGGCCTGTTCGATCTCGGCCGCGATCTCGGCGTGCACGGCCGAGCGGGCCTCGGGCTTACGGATCCGGCGGGCGCCTTCCAGCCTGCGACCGAGCCGCTGCGCGTCGCGCAGGGAGAGCTCGGACAGGCGCGCGGCGAGGTCGGCGGTGGCGGAGGCAGGCTGCGTAGACATACGAACCCCAGGATCGCACCAGCCGCACGGAACCGGCGAACCGATTTCCGCCGGGGGCGGGGGCGGACGGGGGCGCGCACGCCTGGGCGGCGGGCTTCGCGGAGGGCGGGCCAGGCGCGGCACCAGGGCGCCCCGGGAAAACAGTGAGCCGGGAAAGTGAGCCAGGAAAGCGAGCCGGAAAAACACTGAGCCCCCCATCCGAAGACGGGGGGCTCACCGTGGCTGGGGCCGGGGTCGAACCGGCGACCTTCCGCTTTTCAGGCGGACGCTCGTACCAACTGAGCTACCCAGCCACACGATCCACAAGGAATCGCAGCGGTCCTGACGGGATTTGAACCCGCGGCCTCCACCTTGACAGGGTGGCGAGCACTCCAAACTGCTCCACAGGACCTTGCTATGTGCGAGCACTAGTCTCGCACATGATCAAGCGTGCCCCCAACGGGATTCGAACCCGTGCTACCGCCTTGAAAGGGCGGCGTCCTGGGCCACTAGACGATGAGGGCTGATGGCCCACCTGGGCGCTTCGCAGCGCCTCGGGGACGTGAGAAGCATATGGGATGGAAGGAGATAACGCCAAAACGGTTTGCCGACCGTCTCGCGCGGCGGCCCGCGGCCCCCGGGACCACGGCGCGAAGTGCGCGCGTGGCGGACAATGGCGAGCGTGCTGGAGATGACGCGCGAGGAGTTCGAGGAACTGGTCGCCGAGGCCCTGGACCGGAT
Organism: Streptomyces sp. NPDC020379; assembly: GCF_044387105.1. Classification (NCBI taxonomy): domain Bacteria; kingdom Bacillati; phylum Actinomycetota; class Actinomycetes; order Kitasatosporales; family Streptomycetaceae; genus Streptomyces; species Streptomyces sp. NPDC020379. Next base: position 36,617 of record NZ_JBIRVR010000008.1, on the reverse strand, counting down.
CCCGCAGGAGCTGACACGGCTGATGGACAACGTCGCGGTGTTCGTGGAGGACGAGCCCCCGGCGGAGGACCCGGAGCTGCTCGGCCTCTACGAGGGGACGCCGCTGACCGAGCGCGGCGAGTGGTACGCGGGCGTCCTGCCCGACCGCATCACCGTCTACCGCGGCCCGACGCTCCGGATGTGCGCCACGCGGGAAGAGGCCGTGCACGAGACGGAAGTGACGGTGGTTCACGAGGTGGCCCACCACTTCGGCATCGACGACGCGCGGCTGCACGTGCTGGGTTACGGGTGAGCCCTGGGGGACCGGTGGTGTGCCCGGCGGTGCGGCCGGGGCGGGAGTGAGGGGGCGGCGGCGCGCCGCGCGTGTCCTGCGCGGGGCGGGGCCAGTTGGGCAGGGCGCCTGTCCCACGCACTCCTAAGGCGGTCCCCTCCATGCCTCCCTCTCCCGCTCAGACAGCCGCCACCCGGATCGCGGCCGTGGCCGTCGCAGCCCTGGCCCTCGGGGGGTGCATGAGCGTGAGCGACCCGGAGCGGCCCGCTCCGTCGTCGGGTTCGGGCAAGCAGCGCGACGCGCGGCCGGAGCCGGACGGCGGGGTGCGGATGCCGGGCAGCCGGCCCGGCCGTACGGACGCGAAGGCCGCGCGGGGCGCGAGCGGCAGCCCCTCGGCGAAGGGCGCGTCCGGCGGTGCGTCGTCCGCCTCGCCCTCCGGCGATCAGGCGGAGGAGTCGGCGGCGCCCGCCAAGCCGGGCAAGCCGGGCGGCAAGCCCAAACCGCCGGCCGGGCAGGGTTCCGGCACGGGTCCCACGCAGGGCAGGACGCCCCCGCCCACGCAGACGTCCCCGCAGCCGCCGAGCAGCTCCGTGCCCCAGCCCCCGGCGAGCTCGCCGCCCGTCTCCTCGCCCCCGCCAGCGCCCCAGCCGGGCCCGCAGGCCGGGCCTGTGGCCTAGGTCATGCGCTCGTGCGCTGTCGCCGTGGTGGCGGACCGGCGCGGGTGGTGCCGGGAGCGGCGGAATCGGTTCTGTGCGGCCCTTGAGACCCTCCCGGGGGGCGCCTCGCCGCAGGCCGCGCCGGGCCCGCGCCTGACGGTCCGCCGCGGCGGAGCGCGGCGGAGTGACCTGGGCCATTCGGGGGGCGGGTTGCGCGCAGGGGGGATGGGTGCGTATGGTGGTAGATCGTTTGATCCCATTTGCCCGGCGCCTGACAGAAGCGCGCCGTGTGGCGCGTTCCTTACCTTGCCGTGGCTGACCGCATCGAGGCGGTCATTTGTGAAGCCGACACGGAGCTTGGGCGCGTGCCGAAACTCCGGAAGGTTTCGCATTTCGCATGTCTATTTCCACTGAGCAGACCGTCATGCCCGAGGGCGACGAGATCGTCGTCACCGAGGAGCTCGACGCCACCGAGACCGCTCTCGAGGAGGCCGCCGAGCCGGCCGAGCCGACGATCACCTTCGGTGACCTCGGCCTCGACGAGGCGATCGTCCGCAAGCTGGCGCAGAACGGTGTCACCACCCCGTTCCCGATCCAGGCCGCGACCATCCCCGACGCCCTGGCCGGCAAGGACATCCTCGGCCGTGGCCGCACGGGCTCCGGCAAGACCCTCTCGTTCGGTCTGCCGCTGCTGTCCACGCTGGCCGGCGGCCACACCGAGAAGAAGCGCCCCCGCGGCCTGATCCTCACCCCGACCCGTGAGCTCGCGATGCAGGTCGCGGACGCCCTCCAGCCGTACGGCGACGTGCTCGGCCTCAAGATGAAGGTCGTCTGCGGCGGTACGTCGATGGGCAACCAGATCTACGCCCTGGAGCGCGGTGTCGACATCCTCGTCGCCACCCCGGGCCGTCTGCGCGACATCCTCAACCGCGGTGCCGCCCAGCTCGACAAGGTCCAGGTCGCCGTCCTCGACGAGGCCGACCAGATGGCCGACATGGGCTTCCTGCCCGAGGTCACCGAGATCCTCGACCAGGTGCCGGCCGGCGGCCAGCGCCTGCTGTTCTCCGCCACGCTGGAGAACGAGATCGACACCCTCGTCAAGCGCTACCTGGTCAACCCGGTGACGCACGAGGTCGACGCCGCCCAGGGCGCCGTCACCACCATGACCCACCACGTCCTCGTCGTGAAGCCGAAGGACAAGGCGCCGGTCACGGCCGCCATCGCCGCCCGCAAGGGCCGCACCATCATCTTCGTCCGCACCCAGCTGGGCGCCGACCGCGTCGCCGAGCAGCTGCTCGACGCCGGTGTCCGCGCCGACGCGCTGCACGGCGGCATGACGCAGGGCGCCCGCACCCGGGTGCTGGAGGACTTCAAGGGCGGTTACGTCAACGTCCTCGTCGCCACCGACGTCGCCGCCCGCGGCATCCACGTCGACGGCATCGACCTGGTCCTGAACGTCGACCCGGCCGGTGACCACAAGGACTACCTGCACCGCTCCGGCCGTACGGCCCGCGCCGGCCAGTCCGGCACGGTCGTCTCCCTGGCCCTGCCGCACCAGCGCAAGCAGATCTTCCGCCTGATGGAGGACGCGGGCGTCGACGCCTCGCGCCACATCGTCGGTGGTGCCGGCGCCTTCGACGAGGACGTCGCCAAGATCACGGGCGCTCGTTCGCTGACCGAGGTCCAGGCCGACTCGGCCGCCAACTCCGCCAAGCAGGCCGAGCGCGAGGTCCAGGAGCTCACCCGCCAGCTGGAGCGCGTCCAGCGCCGCGCGACCGAGTTCCGCGAGGAGGCCGACCGTCTCCTGGCGCGCGCCGCCCGCGAGCGCGGCGAGGACCCGGAGGCGGCCGTGGCCGCCGCTGCCGAGGCCGCCGCCGCCGAGGTCAAGGCCGAGGAGGAGGCTGCCGCCGCCGTCCCCGCCCAGACCGCTCCGGCGCACGAGCGCCGTGACGACCGTGGCAACTTCGACCGCCGCGACGACCGCCGTGACGAGCGTTCCGGTGGCTTCCGCCGCGACGACCGCCGCGACGACCGCTCCGGTGGCTTCCGCCGGGACGACCGCCCGTCGGGTGGCTTCCGCCGCGATGACCGTCGTGACGACCGCTCCGGTGGCGGTTTCCGCCGGGACGACCGTCCCTCCGGTGGCTTCCGTCGTGACGACCGTCCGTCCGGTGGTTTCCGCCGTGACGAGCGTCCCTCCGGCGGTTTCCGTCGCGATGACCGCCCGTCCTCCGGTGGTTTCCGTCGTGACGAGCGTCCGGCCTCCGGCGGTGGCTTCCGCCGCGACGACCGTCGTGACGACCGCTCCGGTGGCGGTTTCCGCCGCGATGACCGTCCCTCCGGTGGCTTCCGTCGTGACGAGCGTCGTGACGACCGTCCGTCCGGTGGTTTCCGTCGCGATGACCGCCCGTCCTCCGGTGGCTTCCGCCGCGACGACCGCCCGGCCTCCGGCGGCTACCGCTCCGGTGGCGGCGACCGTCCGTTCAACCGCGACCGCCGCGACGACCGTCCCTCCACCGGCGGTTACCGCTCCGGTGGCGACCGTCCCGCCGGCCGTCGTGACGACCACCGCGGTGGCGGCGCCGGTTCCTCCTTCGGCCGCCGCGACGACAAGCCGCGCTGGAAGCGCAACGGCTGATCGCCGCAGGTGAATTGGGGCCCGTACGGCACTTCGGTGCGGTGCGGGCCCCGCCGCGTTCGCGGCCCCGGCCGATGAGTCGGCCATAACGACTCGGGATAACGCGGTCGGCCGGGCTATGCTGCGGGTGCGGGCCGTTAGCTCAATTGGCAGAGCAGTGGACTTTTAATCCATTGGTTGTGGGTTCGAGTCCCACACGGCCTACCGGTTCCACTGGTATCGAAACCCCCTGCCGACCCGGTCGGCAGGGGGTTTCGGCGTTCTCGGGGCGGCCCGGCTGACATGCGTTCAGACTGTCTGGGCGGTGTCCGCCAGGACGATCTCGCGGACGCGGACATTCCGCGGTCGGTGGCACGCATAACGAATGGCCTCGGTGACATCGTCCGCGGGGAGTCCGCCTTCCGGAGCGGCCTCCGCGGCCTGGTGCGACGCCTGCACTCCGGGATCCGTGATGTGCGAGCTGAGTTCCGTGGCCGCGTAGCCCGGGGCGATCACCGTGGCGCGTACGCCGTGCGGGGCGGCCAGCTCGCGGATCGTCTCGGACGCCATGTGGATGGCGGACCTGGCCGCGCGGTAGACGGCGTCGGCGCCGAAGGAACTTGCGGCCCGCGAGCGAACTGATGTCGACGATGGTGCCGCGGCGTCGCTCGGCCATTCCGGGCAGCACGGCGTGCACCCCGTCGAGCACTCCGCGGAGGTTGATGTCGATCATCCGGTCCCACTCGGCGGGGTCCTGCGTCACCGGATCGCCGGTGAGCATCACCCCGGCGTTGTTGACGAGCGCGTCCGTGGGCCCGTAGGCGTCCTCCGCCTCCCGGATCGCCGGGGTGAGGGCGGCGCGGTCGGTGACGTCCACCGCCCGGCACAGCGCCCGCGGCGGGCCGGGCGCCGCCAGTTCGAGCCGTCTGCCCAGGAGCGGCAGGGGGTGGCCGTCCTGTGCGAACAGCCGGGCACAAGCGGCCCCGATGCCGGAACCGGCCCCGGTGACCACGGCGAGCGCGCAGGGGGTGTCCAGGCCGGGGACGCCAGGCGCGTAGGGCGCGGTGCGCCCGGTGCGGGGTCCGGTCGGGTGACCCGACCAGTTCGCCCGAACCCGGCCCCGATGCCGTGTTCGCGCCGCTACGGTAAGTGCGCGGGGTGGGGTGTGGCCGAGGTCGGGAGGTCGAGCGGCATGGAGAACTCGCGAGCGGGTGAGAGCGGGAGCGGGAGCGGCGGCAAGGGCACGGAGCACGCGGAGGCCAGGGGGCGCGAGGGGCGCGGCGGGGGCGCGGGCGCCGAGCTCACCCCCGCCGAGCACGTGGAGCGGCTGCTGGACCGGGCGCAGAACGGCTTCGAGATCGACGAGGCCGTGCTCGCGCGGCTGCGCACCGCGCTGATGCACCAGGCCGAGCTCCGCTCGTACCGCCAGCGCAACGACGACACGCGGCCGCTGCGGTGCAACACCTACCGGCACATCTTCCTGCTCACCGACGGCAGCAGCCTGCTGCTGTACGAGCTGGAGCACGACACCGGGCCCGACGAGCGGTTCCTCTACGAGCTGTACGCCCACGAGGACGCCCTCGACGAGGCCGAGCGCCGGGTCCACGAGCGGATCGGCGGCGGCATCGGCCCCGGCAGCGAGGCCGAGGAGCTGCCGGCCTGGCTGGCGGAGGAGCTGCTGCTGGCCATGGGCCCCACCCAGCCCCGCCGGGAGTACGTCTCCGACGCCTCGCCCGACCACGCCCGGCGGCTGCTGCGCCGCGCGGAGAACGAGGACGGGCCCGGCGAGGTCGTGCGCGAGCTCCTCCAGGAGGCGCTCGGCCACCACATCGCGCTGATCACCAAGCCGCGCCGACGGGGCACCGGCCGGGACGCCACCTGGTGCCGGTTCTACGAGCACGCCTTCCTGCTGGAGGGCGGCGGCGAGCTCAGCCTGTGGGAGCTGGAGCACAACATGACGGCGGACGGCAGGCTCGTCTGCGAGGTCTATCTCGACGAGGCGGAGGCCGAGGTGGCGGCGGACCGGCACGCCCGCGCCCAGGGCGTCGAGCTGTAGCCGGGGCGGGTCACGGGCGGGTCTCAGGGGCCGGCGGACGGCGGGGCGGGAAAGACGGGGGTTACGGGGGCCGCCCCCGTGTGCTATGGTCGACGGAAGTTGCAGTTGTGGTACCCATGAACTCGTGTGCGCCTGACGGTTATGTAGCCGAAGGCGCATTTTTGTTTTTGCCGGTCTATTCCGGTGTGGGGCCCATCCCATTCACAAGGAGATAGACATGGCTACTGGCACCGTGAAGTGGTTCAACTCGGAAAAGGGCTTCGGCTTCATCGAGCAGGACGGCGGCGGCCCGGACGTCTTCGCCCACTACTCGAACATCGCCTCCTCCGGCTTCCGTGAGCTGCTCGAGGGTCAGAAGGTTTCCTTCGACGTCACGCAGGGCCAGAAGGGCCTGCAGGCCGAGAACATCGTCGCTGCCTGACGATTCACATGCCCACCCGGTCCGGGTGACGGGACCTTCGGCCCTCGCGCCGTGAGTCCGACGTCCTCGCCGGGCACCGCATGAAGCACCACGTAATGGGGCCCGCACCACTGGGTGCGGGCCCCATTGCTGCCCCCGCACCAGCGCGCCCAGGCTTTTCCGCCGTCCGTCCGTACCGGCCGGTCCCGCGAAGCGAAGTCTCTTCTTCCGGGCGTGCCACCCCATTGAGGGAAGGTCCCCGCATGACTCGCTACGCCCGTTCTTCCTCCGCCGACGGCGGCTCCGCCCGTCCGCCCCGCCAGCGCGGTGGCGGCGGCCAGTCCGCCCGCGGCGGCCAGGCGCCCCGCCGCCGTACCGCCGCTCCCCTCCAGGGGGAGTTCGAGACGCCGGTCTCCACCACCCCGGCCCTGCCGCCGGTGGCCTCCTTCGCCGACCTGGACATGCCGAACGGCCTGCTCGCCACGCTGACCCGCGAAGGCGTCACCGAGCCGTTCCCGATCCAGGCCGCGACCCTCCCCAACTCGCTGAGCGGCCGTGACGTCCTCGGCCGCGGCCGTACGGGCTCCGGCAAGACGCTGGCCTTCGGCCTGGCGCTGCTCGCCCGCACGACGGGCCGCCGCGCCGAGCCCGGCCGCCCGCTCGCCCTCGTGCTCGTCCCCACCCGCGAGCTGGCGCAGCAGGTCACCGACTCGCTCAGCCCGTACGCCACCGCGGTCAACCTGCGGATCGCCACTGTCGTCGGCGGCATGTCCATCGGCCGGCAGGCGCAGACGCTCGCGCGCGGCGCCGAGGTCCTGGTCGCCACCCCCGGCCGGCTCGCCGACCTGATCCAGCGCGGCGACTGCAAGCTCGGCGACGTGCGGATCACGGTCCTGGACGAGGCCGACCAGATGGCCGACATGGGCTTCCTGCCCCAGGTCACCAAGCTGCTCGACCAGGTCGACCCGGACGGCCAGCGCATGCTGTTCTCCGCGACCCTGGACCGCAACGTCGACCGCCTCGTGCGCCGCTTCCTCACCGACCCCGTGACGCACTCCGTCGACGCCTCGGTCGGCGCGGTCTCCACGATGGAGCACCACCTGCTCTTCGTGACCGACGCGGACAAGAAGGAAGCGGTCACCCGGATCGCCGCCCGCGAAGGCCGCGTGATCATGTTCGTGGACACCAAGCGCGGCGCCGACCGCCTGGTGAAGAAGCTGCTCTCCGAGGGCGTGCGCGCCGGGGCGCTGCACGGCGGCAAGAGCCAGCCGCAGCGCAACCGCACGCTGGAGCTGTTCCGTACGGACCAGGTCACCGCGCTGATCGCCACCAACGTCGCCGCCCGCGGCATCCACATCGACGGCCTCGACCTCGTCGTGAACATCGACCCGCCGATGGACCACAAGGACTATCTGCACCGCGGCGGCCGCACGGCCCGCGCGGGCGAGTCCGGCACGGTCGTCACCCTCGTCCTGCCCGAGCAGCGGCGCGAGATGACCCGCATGATGGTCACGGCGAAGATCACCCCCAACGTCATCAAGACGCACCCCCGTGACCCCGAGCTGGAGCGGATCACCGGTGCGCGTGAGCCCAGCGGTGTCGCGGTGGTCATAGCGCCGCCGGCCGCCGCGCAGCAGCCGCAGCAGGGCACGAAGAAGCCGTCCCGCTCGCGCGGCTCGGGCTCCGGGTCCGGCCGCAGCCGTACGCGTACGGAGCCGAACGCCGGCAACGGTGGCGGCGGCTACCGCGGCTTCGGCAGCGGCACGGGGCAGGGCCAGGGCGGCGGGGCGTCCCGCCGTTCGGGTGGTACGCGTCCGGGCAACGCGGTTCGCCGTGGCGGTGGGGGCGGGGGCTCTCGGCGGGCGCCGAAGGTCTGACCGGTTGCTCTGACCGGTTGCTCTGACCGGTTGCGGGGGGCTCGGCGTTGCCTTGTGCGGGTGCGTTGCCGCTTGCGGCGGGGCGCCTTGCCGGGCTTGGTTGTGGGGTTCGCCGTTGTCTTCTGCGGGTCCGTTGTGCTTTCGGTGGGGTGGCCTCAAGCGCCGGCCGGGCTGGTTTGTGGTGGGTGCCGGGGGTGGGTCTTCCGGGCTGGGGACCTGGAACGCGGTGCGGTGCGGGTCTTGCGGATTGAGTGCCGTGATGTCGCACCGCGTTCCAGAACCCCACCCTCCAGCCCCACCCCCTCCCGCCGGAGGGCGAGTGCGGGACGTGTCCGCTTCAGGGTTCGCATTCAGCCCGTTGGGGGCACCTCCCAGCGTTAGCTGGGGGAGATTGAGGACGCGCGAAGCGTGTTGCGCGGTCTGGGGCAGCGCCCCCCCCCACGCGGCGGAGCCGCACATCAGACGCAGCCGGGAAGGGGCGGGCAGGGGAACAAGCGCCGCAGGCCGACCGCCCCGCACGCTGGGGCTGGGCACGCGCCCCCTGGCGTGTTCTGCGACCCGCGGGCGCGTCTGACACGCCGGCAGTTCCAAAGCCCTGACGCGCCGCTGGACACCCTCGTCAACGACACACCCGGCATTCGGGCGCGGACAGCCGCACCACAGGCGACAAGGCCCTGCTCGCGACCCGGCCCGGCCCGGCGACGAACGCCCCCGCCGGGCCGCCGGCGTTTCCGGTACGCCCGCTGCGGCACGGCCGACTGCGCGTACGGCCGTCGACCGGCGTACCGAGAGCACGCGGCACCGAAATCCGCCCGCACGCGCAGTAGTGGATCTTGATCGTTCCGCATTCCGTCGGAATAAGGACCACATTAAGAAGTCGGTCTCCTCGCCAAGTCCTGACCAAGGAGCCGGTCGATTCAGCCTTTCGGCTTGGAAACCACGCGGTCTGTCTATTAACGTTCGATAACGACGTGCGGTCCTCATCACCGCCGCAAGAGGCGGCGCCGTGCGCCTTCGCCGAATCCCGCGGGCACAGCAAGACCTGATACACCAGCAGCATCTGGGAACCGGGGAACCACCCGCCCTGGGGTGAATCGGGCCGCACCCGGCTCGTAGGAGACCTTCCTGCTCCGAACCCGACAGCTAACCCGGTAGGCGAGAAGGAAGGAAAGGAGTGCGCCCCCGTGGCGTTCAACGAGCCTGCCCTCGACCCCACTCTGCACGGGTCGAACGAGCCTTACGTACCCGAACTTCCGATCGTGCCCGCGTATATGACCGCCCATATGGCGACGCCCTCGCCGCAGACGGCGGCCATGGGAAGCGGCACCCCGGCGATCGCGACTCCCGCGCGGGGCTTCACCACTGATTCTCAGCCGATGCCCCCTCAGCCGGTCGCACAGCGATCGGCAGCGCCCCAGCCGACTGTCCCGCACTGGGCAGTGCCTGAGCCGGCGGCGCCGGAGCCGGTCGTCGGCGAGGCCGCGCACCCCGCCCCCGTACCGGCCCGTGGCGGGAGCGGCGGCCGGCACCGCGTCGCCAAGCAGCGCGGCGGCACGATGGCCCGCAGCGGCGCCGTCCTCGGCGTCGGTGTCATCGCGGCGGTCGGCGCGGGCGGCATGGCGAGTGCGCAGGACCGCCCGGCGGCGCCGATATCGGTACCCGACCTGGCCGGCTCCCTCCTCGGCGGCGGTCAGACGCACGAGGAACAGGCCGCGCCCGCCGCGCCCGCTGCCGAGCAGCCGCTCACCCAGGCCGGCCTGAGCACCGAGGAAGCGGCCCAGGGCACCACGAACGCGGGCGAGGCCCTGCGTGCCCGCATCCTCCAGCAGGCCGAGCACCAGCAGAACTCCGCCGACGACCGGACGCGCGAGGCGGCACAGCGCGAGGCGGCCGAGGCGGCGGCCAAGAAGGCGGCGGAAGCGGCCGAGGCGGACAGGGCGGCGAAGGCGGCCGAGGCCGAGCAGGCCGAGGCGGCGCGTGCCGAGGCCCGCCCGGCGGCCGCGGAGGACGCCGCCGCCGACCCCACCGACCCCGGGCCCCGCACGCCCGCGGCGCACAGCCCGGGCGCGTACACCCTCCCCGTCGGCTCGTACACCCTGACCGCCGGCTTCGGCCAGGCGGGCAACATGTGGTCCGCGAACCACACCGGCGAGGACTTCGCCGCCCCGACCGGCACGCCCGTCAAGGCGATCGGCAGCGGCACGATCACCCACGCCGGGTGGGCGGGCGCGTACGGCTACCGCATCGTGCTGAAGCTGGACGACGGTACGGAGGTCTGGTTCTGCCACCTGTCGTCGATGGTGGTCACCTCGGGCAAGGTGAACAGCGGCGACGTGATCGGCCGCGTGGGCGCCACCGGCAATGTCACCGGCCCGCACCTCCACCTGGAGATCCGCCCGGACGGCGGGGCCCCGGTCGACCCGCTGCCCTGGCTGCGCGAGCGCGGCCTGGAGCCGTAGCCCTGGTGACGGCGAGCGCGGGAACGGACGGGCTGGGGTGTGCGATTCCCGGCCCGTCCGGCGTTTGAGGACGGGACCAGGGCCGCCGCATGCCCCGGGTGCCCGAGATCGAGCCCGTACGGCGGCACCGGACCCCGGTCCGGTGCCGCCGGAGCCCGGGGACAGTGGCCAAACCACCCGCCGTCACGCATAGCCGCCGCGAACAAGGGCACCCGGATGCTGTGACAGCCGCGATCACCACCTCCGTACCGGCCCGTCTGGACCGCCTCCCCTGGTCCCGCTGGCACTGGATGGTGGTGATCGGCCTCGGCACGGTCTGGATCCTGGACGGCCTGGAGGTCACGGTCGTCGGCAACATCGCCGGCCGCCTCTCCGAGCGGGGCAGCGGCCTGCCGGTCACGTCGGGCGAGGTCACGGGCCTGGCCGCGGCCCTCTATGTGGCGGGGGCGTGCTCCGGTGCGCTCTTCTTCGGCCGCCTCACCGACCGGTTCGGCCGCAAGAAGCTGTTCATCGTCACCCTCGCCGTCTATCTGGCCGCGACGGCGATGACCGCCCTGTCGTTCTCCTCCTGGTGGTTCTTCGCCTTCCGCTTCCTGACCGGATTCGGCATCGGAGGCGAGTACGCGGCCATCAATTCCGCCATCGACGAGCTGATCCCCGCGGCCTACCGCGGCCGGGTCGACCTCATCATCAACGGCAGCTTCTGGATCGGCGCGGTCGGCGGTTCCCTGCTGTCGATCCTGATGCTCGACACGGCCGTCTTCCCGATGGACGTGGGGTGGCGGCTGACATTCGCGCTGGGGGTGGTCCTGGGCCTGGTCATCCTGCTCGTACGGCGGCATGTGCCGGAAAGTCCGCGCTGGCTGTTCATCCACGGCCGAGGGGACGAGGCCGAGGAACTCGTGACCTCGATCGAGGAACGCGTCGCGGCGGAGAAGGGGCGCGAGCTGCCGCCCGCCGAAGGTGAGATCACCATTCACCAGCGGTCCGCGATCACCTTCCGGGAAATCGCCCGTACGGTGTTCGGCCAGTACCGCCGACGTGCCGTGCTCGGCCTCGCCCTCTTCATCGGCCAGGCGTTTCTCTACAACGCGATCACTTTCGGCTTCGGCGCCATTCTCACCACGTTCTTCGGCGTCTCCACTTCCCGGACCGGCTATTTCTTCGCGGTCATCGCCGCGGGCAACTTCTGCGGTCCGCTCCTGCTCGGCCGCCTCTTCGACACCGTCGGCCGACGCGTCATGATTTCCTCGACCTATCTGCTGTCCGGCCTGCTCCTCTTCGGCACGGCCTGGCTCTTCGGCGCCGGGCGGCTGAGCGCCGACACGCTCACCGCCTGCTGGGCCGTCGTCCTCTTCTTCGCCTCGGCGGGCGCGAGCAGCGCCTACCTCACGGTGTCGGAGGTCTTCCCCATGGAGACCCGCGCCATGGCCATCGCCTTCTTCTACGCGCTCGGCACGGCGGCCGGCGGCATCACCGGCCCGCTGATCTTCTCCGACCTGACGAGCAGCGGCGTCGTCGGTGACACGGTGCTGGCATTCCGGATCGGCGCGTCCCTGATGTGCGCCGCCGGGCTGGTCGCGGCCTTCCTGGCCGTACCGGCGGAGGGGCGTTCCCTCGAATCGATCGCGGCCCCGCTGTCCACCGAGCGGGCGGCGCCGCTCCGCGCGACGGCGAAGTAGCGGAATACCCCTCACCGTAAGGATGTTGGAGAGAGCCATGGCTGACATTCACAAGAAGATCGGCAACCTGTCCGTCCACCCGCTGGCCCTTGGCGGCAATGTGTTCGGGTGGACGGCCGACGAGACGCAGTCCTTCGCCGTCCTCGACGCCTACGCGGCGGCCGGCGGCAATTTCATCGACACCGCCGACGTCTACTCCGCCTGGGTGCCCGGCAATACGGGTGGCGAGTCGGAGACCGTGATCGGCAACTGGTTCGCCGCCCGCGGCAACCGCGCCGACATCGTCCTGGCCACCAAGGTCGGTGCGGGCGTCCCCGAACCGCGCGGCCTGTCGGCGGCCGCCATCAAGTCGGGCGTCGAGGATTCCCTGCGCCGCCTGCGCACGGATTACATCGACCTCTACTACACGCACTACGACGACCCGTCGGTGCCGGTGGAGGAATTCATCACCGCGCTCGACGCCCTGGTGAAGGAGGGCAAGGTCCGCGAGATCGCGGCTTCCAACATCACGGCCGAGCGGCTGACGGCGGCCCTGGAATTCTCCGACTCGGCGGGCCTGGCCAAGTACGCCGCGATCCAGCCGCACTACAACCTGGTCTCCCGCGACACGTACGAGGGCCCGCTCGCGGACGTCGCGGCCCGCCACGGCCTGGCCGCCGTCCCGTACTGGGCGCTGGCCTCCGGCTTCCTCACCGGCAAGTACCGCCCGGGCACGGTGGTGGACAGCGCCCGCGCCGAGGGCGCCGGCAAGTACCTCGAAACGGAACGCGGCCTCCGCGTCCTGGCGGCCCTGGACGAGGTCGCCGCGGCACACGACGCGGAACTCTCGACGGTGGCCCTGGCGTGGCTCGCTTCCCGCCCGACGGTCGTGGCCCCGCTGGCGAGCGCGCGGACGGTCGCCCAGCTTCCGGCGCTGCTGGCGATGGCGGACCTGAAGCTCACGGAGGCGGAGCTTTCGCTTCTGACGGAGGCGTCGGCGTAAGGCGGAGCCGAGAAGGCAGAGGGGCCGGTGGTACGGCCCCTCATGCTCCTGGGCGCGGTGGTCCGGCTGCTCACGGCAGGACCGCCGCCCCTCACGCCGGGCCGGAAGCCCGGCGATTCCGCACGCTCTCAGGCGCGGCTCTCCACGACCCAGGAGGCCAGCGCGACGCCGCCCGCGACGGCGAAGACGGACGGCCAGGGCCCCACCTTCTTCGACAGCGGGTGCGACCCGGCGAACGCGGCGACGTACAGCCCCGTCAGCGCGGCAGCCTTCCCGGCCCCGGCCTTCCCGGCCCACTGCCGGGCGGCCACGGCCCCGGCGGCAGCCAGCGCGACCCCACCGAGCGGCCGCTTCTTGGTCCACCGGGCAACGCCGTACCCCCCGACGAGCCCACCGGCAGCCACGACGGATGTCGGAATCCCAGCCATCTGCACAACCTCCGCACGCATCAGAAATCTCTTCCTTCCCGAGGCTACGCCGGGGGTGTGAGGGGGCGGCTACGGGCCTGTGTGGGCGAGGGGCTCGAACCAGACGCATTTCCCGACGACGTTGAGCCGATCCCACACGAAGGTGACTCCGGACGCCACGGAAAGACACCGCACCAGCGCGAGCCCCCGCCCGTCCTCCTGCCCGTCCCGGGCGACCCGCCGCCGGGGCCGCCGCGCGTGATCACCATCGAGCACGGAGACCACGACCCGGTCCCCGCACAGGGCGACCTCCACGGAGAGATCGTCGACCCGGGCATGCTGCACGACGTTGGTGACGAGATCGGACACGCAGACGAGGGCGTTCTCGATCAGGACCGTCCGGCCGACGGCTTCCAGCACGGCGGCGACGAACTCCCGGGCGACGCGAGCGCTGGTGGGGACGGCGGGGGCGAACAGCCGATAGATCTCCGCGGGCTCACCGCCGTCGTCGTCCTCGGTGGGGGTGCGGGGGCTGCTGAGCATGGCGGTACGCATGACGTGATCTCCCAACGGAGTCGTGGACCTCGCGCTTCGACCGCCGTCCGTGGCTTGGTCGCTGCCATTTTGATCATCAACTGGCAGGGCTACGACTGCACTTCGGGTCTTCCCGGCGGGTGCGGCGCGGTGTTGGCAAGGACCGTAGAGCTACGCGATGCACGTGTGCAACCTCTACGGGTTACATGTGCAACGAGTGGACCCTTGGGAAGGCACGCGCAACACTGTGGGCAATGACCAGGGGAGGAGCGGTATGCCACCGAGGGCGGCGCCAACTGCCAGGCAACGGAGGCTTGGTTCCGAGCTGCGCAAGATGCGCGAGCACGCGGGACTCAGTGTCGCCGACGCCGGCAAGGAGTTGGGTGCCGACCGCACCCGCATCAGCAATACCGAGGCGGGTCGTCTGGGCGTCAGCGCGGAACGGGTGAGAACGCTCGCCCACATTTACGCGGCCCCCGACCCCGCCTACGTCGACGCCCTTGCGGATATGGCCGAGGAGCGTGGAAAGGGGTGGTGGGAGGAGTCTCGCGGGACGCTGTCCACCGGTGCGCTCGATCTCGCCGAGCTCGAACATCACGCGATCAGCCTGACGGTGCTGCAAGTCGTCTACATTCCAGGTCTGTTGCAGACCGAGGAATACGCCAGGGCCGTGTTCGGGCAAGCCGTGCCGGAGCTGCAACCCTTGGACGTCCAGCGCCGTGTGTCCTACCGGATGCAGCGCAAGCGCGTGATTGAACGCAACCCCGCCACGCCGTGCACGTTCGTGGTCCACGAAGCCGCCTTGCGCATGATCTTCCCGGGCGTCGACGGGCAGCGGCGCCAGCTGGAGCGGCTCGTCGAAATGAGTGACCAGCAGGGTGTCTCGATCCGGGTCATCCCGTTCGCGGCCGGTGCCTTCCCCGGAGCAAGCGCCTCGTTGACCTATGCGGCCGGTCCCGTTCCCCAGCTCGACACGGTGGCTCTCGATACGGCTCATGGGTCGGTCTTTCTGGATGCGGAAGCGCACCTTGAGAACTATCGCAGCATCCTGCGCAGTACATTGGAAACGTCCCTTGCCTCAAGTGAGGCGCGGGATTTCATCCGCAAAATCGCCAAACAACTGTGAAGGCGTGAAGGTGTCCGAGATGGAGTGGCAGAAGTCCTCGTATTCCAGTGACAGAGACGACTGCATAGAGGTGGGTCGCTCTGGCGGCCGCCTTGCGATAAGGGAAAGCGACGTCCCGGGCGCGGTGTTGATTACAACCGGTAGGAGACTCGGGGCACTCATCCAGAGCGTCAAGCTAGATGGCCTTAGTCGCCCTATCTAGCGAACTTCACTCCGCCCCTCTGCTGACTTGGCAGGTCAGCGCAGTGCGGCATATGCCGTTGCACATGTTATCCGTTGCACGCTTGCGACCCCCTCCTGGTGAGCGCTACCTTCGCTGTGCGTCGCGGCGTACAGACCAGGCCCGACGTCAACACGTCCAACACGCCAACAAGAGGCGAGGTTTGGCATGGCGCCAGTCAACGACACCTTGGCCGTTCGCCGCGATATCCGATCAGTAGAGTTGGAGATCACCGGCACCTGTCAGCTCCGTTGCACGCACTGCTGCACCGACTCCGGTCCGCAGACGCCGAGCGGTTCCATGACGTTGAACGACTGGCAGCGAATTATCGCCGAGATCGCCGAAATCGGCATCCCTGCCGTGCAATTGATCGGTGGCGAGCCAACTCTGAACCTTAGCCTTCCGCGACTGGTCGAGGAGGCGCTCGGTCACGGTCTGGAAGTCGAGGTGTACTCGAACCTTGCCCACGTTCGGCCTTCCCTGTGGGAGACGTTCAGCCGCGACGGAGTACGCCTCGCCACCAGCTACTACAGCGACGATCCCGTACAGCATGAGCAGATCACCCAAGGTCGTGGCAGCCATGCGCGAACGCGCGCGAACATCGGCGTGGCCCTGAGCCGTCGAATTCCTCTGCGTGTCGGCATCGTTGAGGTGCTCAATGGCCAGCGCAGCGGCCAAGCCGAGGCTGAGCTTCGCGCACTGGGTGTCGAGCAGATCCACATCGATCGCACCCGAAGAGTGGGACGCGCGGCGGCTGACGCTCATACGGCTCCGAGCATCGATGAACTGTGCGGGCGTTGCTTCCGCCAGCGTGTGGCCATCTCGTCGGAGGGAGAGGTGTACGGCTGCATCCTTTCGCGGTTCCTGCCCGCGGGGAACGTCAAGGAGCGAGGGCTTGCAGCAATCTTGGACAGTGGGCGGTGGGCGGTGGGCGGAAATCCTTGCGCGCATCCCGGCCCCACGAGGCGCGTGTACCCCTGATGACAGCAATGACTGCGACCCCGCCAACACTCCGGCCTGCGCCCCCAGCTTTCCCGACGATCCCGACGAGGAGTAGGAGTCAGGATGCAGGACTGGCGTCCTTACGCCGTCGCGCTCGCAGAACGGGTGACCCATACGTCGTCCCGATGGCGTGCGCCTGTCGCCAGTACGCCGCGGCACCTGTTCGTACCTCGATGGTGGGAACGTGACGGGACCGGCTGGACGCTCCACGACGGCCCGTCAGACGAATCGCGATGGCTGGCTTCCGCCTACGGCGACACCTCGCTTGTGACGAGGGTCGGCCCCCGTCACGCTGACCACGCGGCAGGGGGCAATAGCCGCCCGACAGGCCGGCCGACGTCTTCATCAACCCTGCCGAGCCTGGTCATCAACATGTTCCGGCACGCGAAGCTCGGTGACAGTGACACCCTGCTCGATATCGGCACTGGGTCGGGTTATGGGGCGGCCCTGGCCGCGCGCCGGCTTGGCGACGGGCACGTGACGAGCGTGGATGTCGACCCGTATCTCGTGGAAGCGGCGCGTGAGCGGCTCGACCAGGTCGGACTGAGCCCTGCCGTCGAAACCGTAGACGCAACCGCAGACCTGCCCGGCACCTACGACCGCATCGTCGCCACGGTCGCCGTTCGCCCCATCCCCGCAGGCTGGCTCGCTGCGCTCAAGCCCGGTGGCCGGCTGGTGACCACGATTGCCGGTACGTCTCTCCTGGTGACGGCGGAGAAGGACGAGGACGGTGGGGCAACGGGCCGCGTCGAATGGGACCGGGCAGGCTTCATGCGCACCCGCCACGGCGACGACTACCCACTGGGGGTGGATCAACTCCTCGCCGTGGCCCGCCACCTCGATGGCGAGCAGGTAACTGTTGGGCAGTACCCGGTCGTGAACGTGGGGGAGGCGTGGGACCTCTCCTCCATGCTCGACATCACGACGCCGGGTCTTACCCACCAATACGAGCAGCACGCTGAACAGCGCACCGCCGTCATGGCACACCCAGACGGCTCCTGGGCCCGAGCCACGGCCCAAGCCGACGAGCCCCCAACCATCCACCAGACCGGCCCCCGCCGCCTATGGGACACCCTCGACGAGATCCGCACTTACTGGCTCACGAACGGGGAACTGCCGGTGCGGGGTGCGCGCGTCTTCATCAAGCCGGATGGGACGACGTATCTGGCACGTGGGGGGTGGCGGGCCAGGTTGTGATTCAGGTGCGCCGACACCGCACCGGCAGATCCCCCAGCTTCCCTGCGTCAGCCGCTCTGGGACTCGTGGTGTTCTCGGTGGTACTGGAAATTCTCTTCCGCTATTTCGTGGTCGGGGTGTCGGCGCAATTCGTAGTTATGTTGCTCGACTCCGCGTTCGATCACCTTTCCGGATGCATCGATCGTGATCATGCCGAAATCGAAAGCAACGTGATGGTTTGGGCACAGACAGAGGACGTTGTTGGTCCTGTCCTTCCCGTTGTGTGGACGCCCCAGAGGCCGAATATGGGCCGCCTCCGAGTAGGCGCCCGTCGGGGTTTCGATTCGAGTCCCGCAGATCTGGCAGGTGTGGTCGTGTATCTTCTTGACCCTATTCGCCACGGCGGTGCTGCGGACAACGCGTTGCGTGACTGCCGCCTTTCGCCCGGGTTCGTCTTCCCCGAGGGAATCGAGGGGAGGGGTCTTGGGGGTAGGAAAGGTTAGTTGGGATGCGCTGGCTGCCGCATTTACGTCTTTGGCTTCAACGGCGCGCAAGCGGTATCGCCAAACACGGTATCCAGATGCTCCGCGCTGAGACCAATGCTCCTCTACTCGATAGAGCCCGTCATAGCGAAGGCCCTCTAGGGGGGAGTGGTCCGGATCGCCATGGGCTCCTCGGATGACTCGAACGGGCCTACCTGTGGCCATGCTGTTGACCAGTGCAGCGTTGCCGCGCGTGAGATCCTGGTCCCGCACTTGGCGGCCCGACTCGTCCTGACCGCCTTGCCCTGTGTAGATTATTTCGCTGCCGAAATCTTCATCGTCTTCGTACCCGCCAGATACGACGATCGACTTTGCCTCTTCTCTCGCCTTCCCCCAGATGCCTCCCTGTATGGGGGCGTGGACGTTGGCTGAGTGCAAAGCTCGACGGTCTCGGAAGTGCATTCCCACAGGGACATATGGGGGATGCCCGAAGCCGTCAAATGGCTTCTCTGTGAGATCTGTTGCGAGCAACAGCTTTTCCCAGGGCTTCTCTGAGAAGTGCTTTTCGAGCAGGGTTGTCACCGCCCGCTCGCGGACTCTGAGATCCGCCGCGAGAAGCTCGTAGACGCTCTTTTCGAGCCCACCCCTAGGTTGCGAGGTGTCCTGCGCTTCGGTGAGTTCCCATACAGGGGACTGGTTGAGGGTCGAAAAATCGGCGATTGCGTAATCGGGGAGGTCGTGTGCTTGGAGCCGTTCACGCAATTCGAGCTTGGCTTTATGCCAGTTAACGAGCCGATCCCGGCGGCCAGCGGCGCGGCCGATCGCCCACAACAGGGCGAACGGCTCGTGTGTGTCTGGCAGATCCGAGGACGAGCCATCGTGAAGGGAGCTGAGCCAGTCCAAGAGGCTGGTTGCAGGGTTCGTCGCGTCATCTGGCATGTTGTGCTCCCTTGCTGTCAGCTGGTCCAGCGTTGGAAGTTGGGCGCTCGAGCCCACTCCGGCAAACGTGTCACTGCATTGTCCTGATGATGAACACGGCTGGAGGTGAGAGAAGTTCCCGCTGAGGGCCGATCAGCGAGGCCCCGCCCCCCACCCCCACTGCCCCGCCCCCGCCACAAACCCCCGCGGCACCGCCGCCGATGCCTGGGCCAGCGCCGGCTGGGCCACGGCTCTCCGCTGCCACAAGTGGTGGAGGAGTTCCTGTTCCCGCGCCGGGAAGTCCGGGCCCGCCGTGCCGTTGTAGGCGCGCTGGCGGAGGAAGGCCAGGGACGTCGCGAAGGAGATGTATTCCGCGACCGTGCGGGCCGCCGTGGGGCCGGCGGTGCGGCGGGCGAGGTCTCGGGCTATGCCCCGGGCGCGCATGTTGGAGAGGGCCAGGGGCTCGGGCGGGGTGAGCCAGCCGGCGGCCTGGTAGGCGGGGAGGTGGGCGCGGATCGTACGGAGCTCGTTCTGGCGGGACCAGATCGTCAGCCAGGTCAGCACGCCGAAGACCGGCACCATGAAGAGGCTGTAGACGGCGAGGAAGCCGAGGGGCGACAGGGACGCCGAACCGTTCCAGCAGGCGTGCAGGACCATCGCGGTCAGCAGCGCGGCGAGCGGTACGACGACGCGGGCCACGCGGCGGCGCGGGCCGAAGGTCGCGGCTATGCCGAAGCCGAGGCCGGTCATCGAGGTGAAGAGCGGGTGGGCGAAGGGCGACATCAGCACGCGGACGAAGAACGTCGCGGCCGTCGTCGAGGGCAGCCCGGAGTAGCCGAAGCTCTGGTCGGAGGCGAAGGCGTTGCCGAGGTAGAGGATGTTCTCGGTGAAGGCGAAGCCGGTGGCCGTGATGCCGGCGAACACCACACCGTCGACGATGCCGTTGAAGTCGCGGCGGCGGAAGAGGAACAGCAGCAGCACCGCGGCCGCCTTGGCGCTCTCCTCCACCACCGGGGCGACGAACGTGGCACCCCACTTGTCGGCGTCGGCCCGCTGCGCGACGTCGACGGTGTTCAGCAGCCACTTCGTGGCGTAACCGTTGGCCATGATGGCCACGAGGGTGGCCGCACAGGCGCCCCAGGCGAAGGCGAAGACGAGGTTCCGCCAGGGCTTGGGCTCGACCCGGTCCATCCACCGGAACGCCGCGACGAGCAGCGGTACGGGCAGCACCGCCAGGCCCAGGCCCACCAGGAAGCCCTCGGTGCCGGTCTGTTCGCGGACGAGCGCGAGGATGACCAGGCCGCTGAGGGCCAGCAGCAGGATCAGCCCGCCCGCGCGCACCGCCTTGTTGTCCCACAGGGCGCGGCGCGGCCTGTAGCGCCAGCCCTCCGGCGACGGCATCGCGGTGAAGTTCGGCTGCTGGCCGTGGGCGGGCGCGGGCCCGGCGATCGGCGGCTGGTGGGACGGGGACTCATGCACTCGATGACCCTAACGAAGGGCCGGAGTGGGTAACCCGCGGTTCCGACCACGGCTTCGGCCCGGCGGCCATGAGACGCGTCACCGCCGGGACTTCCGCCGCGAGATCAGACCGCGCGCCGCCGGAACATCAGGTCGTGCACCACGTGCCCCTTGTCCAGCCCCTGGCCCTCGAACCGCGTCAGCGGACGGAAGTCGGGGCGGGGTGCGTAGCCGCCGTCGGCCTGGGTGTTCTCGAAGTCCGGGGCGGCCGAGAGCACCTCGAGCATCTGCTCCGCGTACGGCTCCCAGTCCGTCGCGCAGTGCAGCACGGCGCCGGGCGCGAGCCGGGTGGCGGCCAGCGCCAGGAACTCCGGCTGGATCAGCCGGCGCTTGTGGTGGCGCTTCTTGGGCCACGGGTCCGGGAAATAGACGCGCAGGCCCGCGAGGGAGTCGGGGGCGAGCATCTCGCGGAGCAGGATGATCGCGTCGCCGTTGGCCACGCGGACGTTGGTCAGGCCGTTCCGCTCGGCGAGGGCGAGCAGATTGCCCTGGCCGGGGGTGTGCACGTCACAGGCCAGGATGCCGGTGCCGGGGTCGGCGGCCGCCATCTGCGCCGTGGCCTCGCCCATGCCGAAGCCGATCTCCAGGACGACGGGCAGCTCCGGGTCGCCGAAGAGCTCGCTCAGGTCGAGGCGGCTCAGACCGTCGATGTCCAGGCCCCACTTCGGCCACAGGCGGCGCAGGGCCTCGCCCTGACCGGTGGTGACGCGGCTGCGGCGCGGCTGGAAGGAACGGATCCGGCGCTCGTGGTGCGAGCCGGCCGGGTCGGCGGCGGGTCCGGCCGGGAACTTCGGCTCGCGCGCGGCCGTCGGCCGCTCTGCGGTGGTGGCGGCCGGGGTCCCGGTGGGGGCTGGGGTGGGGTCGAGGTTCTCAGGCACAGTTCTTCCATAGTACGGGCGTGGCTCTGGGGTGGTCCCGAGCCACGGATCGGGGTTCCTGTGGGCGGCCTGCTACGCCTGCGGCGGGCTTTGTTCCCCCGCCCCGCCCCTTCCCGGAACCGGGGCTCGTGCCCCGGACCCCGAGCGCGGGTCGGTTCGCCGCCTGCGGCGGGGGCGCCCTGCGGCCGCGTCCTCAAACGCCGGACGGGCTGAATCGCGCGCCCCCGTACACCCGTGCACCCCGAAACGGGGGGCTCGGCCCCCAACCCCTCACCCCAACCCCGCCAGCACCCTCCTCGCCACTTCCCTCCCGATCGGCAAGGACGCCGTCGCCGCCGGCGACGGCGCGTTCAGGACGTGGACCATGCCGGGTGACTCCGTGAAGAGGAAGTCGTCCACCAGCGTGCCGTCCCGCAGGATCGCCTGGGCCCGTACGCCCGCGGGGGCCGGTATCAGGTCGTCCGCGGTCACCTCGGGCAGCAGGCGGCGCGCCGCTTCGGTGAAGGCGCGCTTGGAGAGGGAGCGGCGCACCTCGCCCGCGCCGTAGCGCCAGTGGCGGCGGGCCAGGTGCCAGGAGCCGGGATACGCGACGGTCGCGGCCAGCTCGCCGGGCCGTACGGTCGCGCGGCCGTATCCCTCGCGGGCGAGGGCGGGCACCGCGTTCGGCCCGATGTGGACGCCGCCGTCGATGCCCCGGGTGAGGTGGACGCCGAGGAAGGGGAACGCCGGGTCCGGCACCGGATAGACGAGGCCGCGCACCAGGTCCGCGCGGGCCGGGGCCAGCTCCCAGTACTCCCCGCGGAAGGGGATGATCCGCATGCCCGGGTCGTCGCCCGCCAGCCGGGCGACGGCGTCGCTGTGCAGCCCGGCGCAGTTGACCAGCGCGCGGGCGCGCAGCACCTCGCCCCGCGCCGTACGGACCGCGACCGCCGGGCCCCGCCGCCCGATGGCCTCGACCCGGGCGCCGTACCGCACACGGGCCCCGGCGTCCTCCGCGAGGCCGGCCAGGCGGCGGGCCACCGCGCCGTAGTCACAGACGCCCGTCGTGCCGACGTGGATCGCGCCCAGGCCCCGGACATGCGGTTCGTATTCCGCGATCTGGGCGGGGCCCAGCTCCCGCACCGGGATGCCGTTCTCCCGGCCGCGCTGGACCAGGGCGTGCAGCCGGGGCAGCTCCGCGTGCTCCGTGGCGACGATCAGCTTGCCGGTGACCTCGCACGGCAGGCCGTACTCCGCGCAGAACTTCACCATCTCCGCCGCGCCCCGCACCGCGAACCGCGCCTTGAGCGAGCCCGGGCGGTAATAGATCCCGCTGTGGATCACACCGCTGTTGTGCCCGGTCTGATGGAGCGCGGGCCCCGGCTCCTTCTCCAGCACCATGACGCGCGTGCCCGGTGCGGCGCGCGTGATCGCATACGCCGTCGACAGGCCCACGATCCCGCCCCCGACCACCAGCACATCGCAGTCGTACGCCTTCACCACGTCACCTCCCCGCGCCGACCGGACACCCGCGACCGAGCACCCGGCAACCCTCAGCGCCTCACCCACGCCCCCATCATGACCTGCGCCACTGACAACGGGTCGAAACCCGAGGTCAGCCAGGGGACAGGGGCAAGATGATCACAGGCGGGGAAAACATGCCGAGTTGGGCGGAAAGAGCGGAAGCCGGAACGGAAGGGGATGTGCCGCTTCCGTCGCCTCCGTCACTTCGATGTCAGCCGTCCCTCACCCGTGCGCCACCAGCAGTGGCCGCGCCCGCTCCCGGAGCTCGACCACCCGCGGCTCGTCCCCGTACGGCTCCAGGCGGTGCAGCAGATCACGTACGTATTCCGTCGTACGCGCCGAGGAGATCCGACCCGCGACCTCCACCGCACGCGTCCCGGCCGCGCATGCCGCGTCCAGATTGCCCGACTCGAGTTCGGCGACCGCCGACACCACCAGCCGCAGGCCGTGCGACCGTACGAACTCCTCCGTCGGACGCGACAGCGCCTGCTCCGTGAAGCGCTGCACCTGGCGCGGCATCCGCAGGTCGCGGTAGCACTCGGCGGCGTCGGCGGCGAACCGCTCCTGGGTGTAGAAGTCCAGCCAGGAAGGGTCGGGGTCGCCCGTGCGCGCCCGCTCCAGCCACCCCTCGGCGGCCTTGAGCGCGGCGCCGCAGGCCGCGCCCTCGCCGGCCTTGGCGTGGGCCCGTGCCTCGACGAGGCGGAAGAAGCTCATCGTGCGGGCGGTGGCCAGGCCGCGGTTGCGCTCCAGCGCGGCCTGCGCGAGGTCCACGCCCTCGTCGGCGAAGCCGCGGTAGGTCGCCTGGAGGCTCATCGAGGCCAGCACATAGCCGCCCAGCGGCACGTCGGCGGCCGCGCGGGCCAGCCGCAGCGCCTGGATGTAGTAGCGCTGCGCGGCCTCCTGCTGGCCGGTGTCGAAGGCCATCCACCCGGCGAGCCGGGTCAGTTCGGCCGTGGCGCCGAACAGCGACCGGCCGACCTCGTCGGTGTACGAACCGAGCAGCAGCGGTGCCGCGTCGACCCGCAGGCACTCCGGCACCATCGACGAACGCCAGTCGCCCCCGCCGTACTTGGAATCCCACCGCCGGGCGTCGTCCGCCGCCTCCCGCAGCTTGGTCACATCGCTGTGGCCCACGCGCTGCACCGGACCGCCCTCGGAGCCGCCGTTCTCGGTCTCTCCGGCCGCCTGGTGGGCCGCGCGGGCGACCGAGCCGTCGGCGGGGGTTATCAGCCATCGTGACGCGGGCGTGGCGTAAGCACTGACGGAGAAGGATCCGGCCAGGCTCTGCCAGATGCCGCCGCCCCCGCGGCGACCGGCGAGATCCAGCCGGTAGAGCTCCGTCGCGGAGCGCACCGCCTGGCCGACATCGCGCGGAAAGGAGAGCCCCACCTCCGGCGCGGGATCGGCGTCGGCGAGGCCGATCTCGTGCAGCGGCACCGGCCGGCCGAGCTTCCCGGCGATGGCCGCGGCGATCAGATGGGGGGCCGCGCCCTGCGGGACCATGCCTTTGGAGACCCAGCGGGCCACGGACGTCTTGTCGTAGCGAAGTGTCAATCCGCGCTGCGCACCGAGGTCGTTGACCCGCCGCGCGAGACCGGCGTTGCTGATTCCGGCGAGGACGAGGACAGTGCCGAGCTTCTCGTTCGGCCCGCGTGGCTCCCTGGACATGCGCACCCCTCGGCAACAGCGACGCCCGCCCCGGCATAGGCACGAGGCATTCGTAAACCCAGCGTAGTTCCCCGCCTCCCGACCGTTAAGAGGTGTTGTCCCGGATGGCGGGATTCAGGTCCGTGCGCGCGTGCACCGAGGGGCACGTGCTCCGGTTGTGTGTGGCTGTGCGCCCGCCGTGCGCTCTGTCCACGCCATCCTGGGGCGGCTTCCATGGAAGGCGCGTGGGTTGGCCCGCTGCACTGGATCCAGTGGGCTGGGGGAGCCGCCGCCTCATTCCCCGCGGGCGGCGGAGCGGTCCGGGAGGCGGTCGAACGCCTCCCGGACATGCGCATGTCCACAGGGCCGCACATGAACTCTGCCCGGGTGGGCGGCACTTGCCGGTCGAGGCATCGCGCGAACGCGCCCCGCCCCGCGGGCACTCCGGAGATTGGCCGGTTCTCGCCGCCAGGAGCTCCGGACCGCGACACCGTCATCTCTCCGCGACGCGCCACGCCCCTACACGTCGGTTCCCTCCGCCCCCAGTCGTGACAGCATGGCCCCTGCAATGGGCATGACGATCCGACACCTCGCGCTGCCGCACGGCGAGTTGAGGCCCGCAGGCGTGACCGGTGTGTCGCATCCTTCGTTGTCGTCGTCGGTCCGCTGTGCACGAAGACGGCACCCGTTGGTTGTCCACAGCCTGTGGAGGCGGCAATGCGCTGGTTGGTGGGGTGGAGCAGCACCGCCTCAGGGACCGGTCCACGCGCCGCGCCGGGCTACGACGACAGCGGCCCGGACCACCTCGACGCCCCCACCGTCCACCCGGTCGGCGCCCAGCTGCTGTGGGGAGATCCCGCGCCCCTGTGGGCCGTCGGCGACTGGCGGCCGGACGAGATCCGCGTCGTCCAGGCCGACGCGGTCACCCGGCTCGCCGTGTTCGGCCGCTGCGGTGCCACCGAAGGCGAGCTGAAGACCGGGCTGATCGCGGCCCGCGGCGGCGCGCTGCGCCACCTGACCGCCTGGCCCGGGAGCTACACGGCCGTCGCCCAGGTGGGGCGGCGCATCACCGTCGCGGGCGACCTCGCCGGCGCCCGGCCCGTCTTCCACACCTCCTGGGCCGGGGGCACCGCCTACGCCACCGCCGCGCTGCCCCTCGCCGACCTCATCGAGGCCCAGCTCGACGTCGGCCACCTCGCCGCCCTGCTCGCCTGCCCCGACTCCCCGGAGGCCATCGGCGACGGCACGCCCTATATGGGCGTACGGCGCGTGCCGCCCGGACACGCGCTGGTGCTGCGCGACGGGGCCCGCGAGGTCACCGGCTACGAACCGACCGCCTCGCTCGCCGTCGCCGCGCCCCAACTCGCCGCGGAGGAAGCCGTCGAGGGCGTGCGGGACGCGCTCGTCGACGCCGTGCGCGCCCGGCTCGCGGCACCCCGTCACGCGCCGGAGGGCGGCTACGGCCACCCCGACCCCGGACCCGTGCCCGGCATGGGGCCCGCACAGCGCCGCGCCGCACGCGGCGGCCCGGCACCCGGCATCGGTGCCGACCTCTCCGGAGGCAGTGCCTCCGCCACCCTCGCGCTGCTCGCCGCCGGACTCCCGGGAGTCGCCGGCATGCACTCCGGCAACGGCGCGGGCGAACGCCTCCTCGCCGTCACCTTCAACGACCTCGCCGCGGGCGGCAGCCGGGCCCACGAGGCCGAACTCGACCGCGCCCGCGCCATCGCCGCCGACCCCCGGCTGCGCCACGTCGTCGTCGCCGCGGGCGAGGAGGCCCTCCCGTACGCCGACCTGGGCGACGGCCCGCTCACCGACGAACCCGGGCCCTCCCTCGTCACCGCCGGACGGCACCGCCGGTGGCTGTCCGCGGGCAGCGCCGACCACCTCGTCGGGTACGGCGCACGCCAGGTCCTGGACGCCCATCCGGCACGGCTCGCCGACCTGTTGATGGACCGACGGCGCCGCCATCTGATGCGGCCCGTCTCCGCACTCGCGCGCGCCGACGGGCCGGCCACGCAGTCCCTGTTCGTCCCCTTCACCGTCTACCGCGCCGCACGACGGCTGGCCCGTACGTCCTACCGGGAGGGCCTGGAGGCGGCGGCGGGGCAGCTCCTGGCGCTCGACTTCCCGGCCCTGAGCGACCCCGTGGACGCGCCGCCGCCCGGCCCCGGTGGTGCCGTCGACGCCTCGCTCGCCGCCCTCACCTGGTGCAGACCCGGGCCTGCCGCGCGCTGGCTCACGGGCGAGGCGCTCGCCGAAGTATCGGTTCGCCTCCAGGCCGCGGCGGTCCGCCCCAGAGGACTCCTCCAGCGCCCCGGCGAACGGCGCGCCGCCGCGGCACTCGCCCGCCACGCCGCCGACCACCGCATCTTCGAGCAGGCCGCCGAGGTCCGCAGCCAGCGCCTGCACGCCCCTTTCCTCGACAACCAGGTCGTACGCGCCTGCCGGGCCCTCCCCGAGGCGCTCCGGGTGCAACCAGGGGCGCGCGCGTCCGTGCTGCGCGCCGTCCTGGCGGGCTCCGGCGTCCGTGAACTCCCCGCGGGCTGGGGCGCCACCTCGCACGCCTCGCACGCGGCGGCCGTACGCGCCGGCCTCCGCGCGTCCGTGGGCCAGTTGCTGGACCTCTTCGACGCGCCCCTCCTGGCGGACGCCGGTCTCGTCGAGGCCAGGGTCGTACGGGCCGCCCTGCACGCGGCGGCGGACGGCCGGGCCCTGCCGCTCGACGGCCTGGCCGAACTCGTCTCCACCGAGGTCTGGCTGCGCCGCCTGCTGGCCCGCCGCGGCACCTGCTGGACGGGCGCCGCGGCGCCTCGCCAGCGCGCGGTGGCAGGGGGTGTGACACCGCGGGGGAGCCTGTGAGTGACGGGCTTTTCCCCACCGGCTACGCGCAACTGATCCGCGCCCGCGCCCAGTCCGCCACAGTCACCGAATCCATGACGCTCACCGGCGAGACCACCAGCCGGACCGTGCGATAGCCGGACAACGGCACATGCACCGGCACCGCCGCCTCGCCCGCCCGCACCACCCCCGACTCCCACAGCCGTGTGCCGTCGCCGTAGACGGAGAACCGCGCCGCCCCGAGTCCGAACGTCAGGTCGTCGACCCCCACCAGCGCGTCGTACGACGTGCACGACCGGTTCAGATCGACGGTCACGGACGACGACGCGCGCATGCTCACCCCGTCGCCGTATCCCACCCCGCCGATCTCCATCCCGTACCGCTGCCACAGCCAGCCGCTCCCGGACAGCCGCACCTCCGGCTCCGTGCCGTCGCCCACTCCGCCGTACTCCAGCTGGTTGAGCGGAAAGACCCTGACAGGAGGCTCCTGCGACGGTGTGGGATCGGGGGAGGGCGCGGGGGACTCCGGCGCGGAAGGCGTCGGGCTGGGCGCGGGCGGCGGGGGAGTCACCGGCCGCGGTGTCGGCGGCGGGGTCGTGTGCCGCACAGAAGCCACAGGCGCCACAGGGGCCGTGGGCGCCGGAGGGGAGGGCGGCGGCTTCCGTACG
Organism: Streptomyces sp. NPDC020379; assembly: GCF_044387105.1. Lineage (NCBI taxonomy): Bacteria > Bacillati > Actinomycetota > Actinomycetes > Kitasatosporales > Streptomycetaceae > Streptomyces > Streptomyces sp. NPDC020379. Next base: position 8,697 of record NZ_JBIRVR010000008.1, on the reverse strand, counting down.
GGCTCCGGCTCCGGCGCGGCCGGCGGAACGGTGGCCACCGGCCCCGCCGGAGCCTTGGCCCGTGGCGCGAGATGATGCGCGGGAGAACTGCCCATCAGCGCGTACGCGGTGACGGCACCGGCCACGATCACCGCGCCCGCCGCGATCCCGGCCTTCGCCGGCGCCCCCAGCCCCTCACCGGCCGCGGCGCTTCCGGCGCCACCGCCCGCGCCTCCGCCCCCGCCGGAGCCCGCCGTGGCAGCCACCCCCGCGCCCGCCGCCGTACCGGCACCGGCGGTCCCCGCGGCCAGGCCCGCGGCCACCTTGACGGAGAACCCGGCGGCGGACCACCCGATCACCGCCACCGGGAGCAGCGCCCGCAGCCGGGCGTTGACATCGGCGACCTCCAGCGCCGCCGTACGGCACCGGGCGCAGTCCTCCAGATGCTTGCGCAGCCCCCGCTCGGCCCGCATCCGCAGCCCGCCCCGGGCGTACGCGCCGAGCCGGTCCGCATAGCGCGCGCACGTCCCGCCGGACGTCAGCGACGTACTCACATGCGCCTGGAGATACGCCTGCTTCAGCCCTTCGCGCGCCCGGTGCGCGAGCACCGCCGTGGCGTTGGCCGTCAGCCCGAGCAGCGGCGCGACCTCGCTGGGCGACTCCTCCTCGACCGTGGTGTGCCACAGCACCGTCTGCCAGCGCTCCGGCAGGCTGCGGAACGCCTGCACGGCCAGCGACTGCTCCGCCTCCCGCATCGCCAGCACGTCCGCGCCCAGATCGAGCGTGTCGTCGTCCGACGCCAGGGACCCGCGCCCCGCCGACGCGGCGAAGACCGCGAAATCCTCGATCAGCTGCTCCCGGCGCGTGGTCTTCGCCCACGCCGCCGCGACCCGCCGAACCGTCGTCAGCAGATAGGCGCGCACCGCCGAGTTGGGCCCCGCGCCGCCCCGCACCGCCTGGAGGGTGCTCGCGAAGACCTCATTGGTGAGGTCCTCGGCGGTGTGGTCGTCCCGGCAGCAGCTACGGGCGTACCGCCGCACCGCGGCCGCGTGCCGGCGGTACAGCTCCTCGTACGCCACGCTCTCACCGGACCGCATCCGGGCGACCAGCTCGATGTCGGACGGCGGTACATCGACGGCTGGTTCCTCGACGACGGTCCGCTCATCGGCAAGGGCGTCCGGGACGCCCGCGCCGGATGCGTCGGAACCCCGTGGGCCGGAGGGCTGCGCGTCGGCCGGCGGTGTGCCGGACGATCGCGCACGCGAGGACCGCGACCCGGACCGCCGCGCGTGCGAGGGCCGCGCCCGCCCCGCCCATGCGTCGGACCCGGGCGCCTGCGCCGAGTCAGCGAGGATGCCCTGGCCGCCCTCCCGCTGCTGCGGCACGCTTGGGCTGTCAGGGGAGCCGCGACCGGACATCCGGCGAGAGCGCGGTGAGCCCGCTTCCTCACTCCCGCGTGGTTCATCCCGGCCGTCAACGCCCATAGCGGCGGCTCCTGTACACGCCAGCGCACCCGAACACCGTAGAAGCGTGGCACAGTGTCGGCCGTCATCACCGCGACAGACGCATCAACCACTCATCCGGGGCGCCCTGGAACACCTGGAGCAGTGACTGCCACCCGAACGGGGAAGGATTTTCCGAACGCGCCCAATGCGTATTGGGCGCGCCCGTCACGAAAACGCTCGCCCGCGGGCTCGCGCTGACTGCTCTGCGCGCTGACTACGCGGTCATCCCTCCGACGGCCGGGACCGGAGCCCCTCCAGGAGGATGTCCAGGAGCCGCGAGGAGGCGGCCGCCTGCTGCACCGCGTCCGGCAGCGAGGGCGCTGCCGTCGCTATCACCAGCAGCACATCGGCCACCGTCACATCGGCGCGCAGCTGACCCGCGGCCCGTGCCCGGTCCACCAGCCGCCCGACGACCTCCAGCAGCGCCGCCGCGCCCGAGTCCTCGCGCTCGGCGACCGGCGCCGGCCGCTGCTCGACCAGCCGCAGTTCATGCAGCTGGCCTCCGGTGGCCCCCGGCTGCCGCTGCTGCGGCACGCGGGCCTCGACCTGCTCCTCGCCGTCCACGTCGACGCCGACGCGCAGCACCTGCGGCGGCAGCAGCCGCCCCGCGCCCGAGGCCACCGACGTGCGCAGGAACCGGGAGAGGGCCGACCACGGCTCGTCCTCCTGGCCCAGCGCGGTCCGCGCCTGCTCGGTCAGCCGGGCCGTCTCCTCCTCGGCTATGCGCCGTACCAGTACGTCCTTGCTCGGGAAGCGGCGGTACACCGTCCCGACACCGACCCGGGCCCGGCGCGCCACGTCCTCCATCGGCGCCCCGTACCCCAGCTCGCCGAAGACCTCGCGAGCCGCCCGCAGGACATGTTCGAGGTTGCGCTGCGCGTCCACGCGCAGCGGAGTGCTCCGGCCGCCGTTGGCGTCAGCGGACGCGACAGCGGTCGACCAATGAGAGCCCTGAATGTGCATATGTGATCCCCCGGTTATGACGTCTCCCCCCGGAGACTCCCCGCCCTGACTGTCGGAGCACGTCTCTGACACCCCGACGAAGTACGAACATAGTTGAGCCCAGGTCAAGAAAGAAGGGGTAGTTCCGCACAGGCCGTCCCCGATTGGAGTACGAGCCTCACCCGCCCCGTTTCCGCACCACCCCACAACCCCACGACACTCGGCCTGACCTGCTCCTTTGTTCCTCGAACGCAGGCGCCGGCCATGGAGGGATCAGCTCCGCGGCCGGTCGTACATTTCATGGGGCCCTGTGGACAAACGCTCTTCGGCGATGCGTCATGGGAAGAAGCTGTGCCCGGCCGGGACGACCCGGCACCCCGGCCGCGGACCCCTTGGGCCGGGCGACATCGCGAGGAGGGGCCCTGGTGAAGGAACCGGCGCGCATTCTGATCGTCGGCGGTGGCTACGTCGGGATGTACACAGCTCTCCGGCTCCAGCGAAAGCTCAAGCGGGACGAGGCACACGTGACCGTGATCGACCCCGAGCCGTACATGACCTACCAGCCGTTCCTCCCGGAGGCCGCGGCCGGCTCCATCTCGCCCCGTCACGTCGTCGTCCCGCTGCGCCGCGTCCTGCCCGAGTGCCAGGTCGTCATCGGCGAGGTCGCGTCCATCGACCACGCCAAGCGGACCGCGACCATCAACACCCTCGCCACCCGCCAGGACGCCACCGGCGCCGTCGAGATGCACTACGACGAGCTGATCCTCGCGCCCGGCTCCATCTCCCGCACCCTCCCGGTCCCGGGCCTGGCGGAGCACGGCATCGGCTTCAAGACGGTCGAGGAGGCCATCGGCCTGCGCAACCACGTGCTCGAACAGATGGACATCGCCTCCTCCACCCGCGACCCCGACGTCCGCGACGCCGCCCTCACCTTCGTCTTCGTCGGCGGCGGCTACGCGGGCGTCGAAGCGCTCGCCGAGCTGGAGGACATGGCCCGTTACGCCGCCCGCTACTACCACAACCTGCGGCCCGACGACCTGAAGTTCATCCTCGTCGAGGCGTCCGGCCGCATCCTCCCCGAGGTCGGCGAGGAGATGGGCCGCTACGCGCTCCGCGAGCTGCGCGGCCGCAACATCGACGTACGGCTCGACACCCGTCTGGACTCCTGCGTGGACCGGATCGCCGTCCTCAGCGACGGCTCCCGCTTCCCCACCCGGACGCTCGTCTGGACCGCGGGCGTCAAACCGCACCCCATCCTCGCCGCCACCGACCTCCCGCTCGACGAACGCGGCCGCCTCAAGTGCACCGCCGCCCTCACCGTGGCGGGCGTCGAACACGCGTGGGCCGCCGGTGACGCGGCGGCCGTCCCCGACGTCACGGCCGAGGAGCCGGGCAAGGAGTGCGCCCCCAACGCCCAGCACGCCGTCCGCCAGGCCAGGGTGCTCGCCGGGAACATCGTCGCCTCACTGCGCGACCAGCCGCTGAAGGACTACGCCCACAAGTACGTCGGCTCCGTCGCCTCGCTCGGCCTGCACAAGGGCGTCGCACAGGTATACGGCCAGAAGCTCAAGGGCTACCCCGCGTGGTTCATGCACCGCGCCTATCACCTCAGCAGGATCCCGACCTTCAACAGGAAGGCGCGCGTCCTCGCCGAATGGACCCTTACGGGTCTGTTCAAACGTGAGATCGTCTCGCTCGGCTCGCTGGAGAACCCGCGTGCCGAGTTCGAACTCGCCGCGGACACCGGCCGTCATCCGGAAGCGAGTTGAGGCGTTTTCCGACGCCTCGGCGGAGCCGGGAACTCCCCGACAGGTGGCCGACGTCTGACGAATGTCAGTCCCGTCGGCCACACTGGTCGTGTGACCATGGGTGGGCTCGCATCTGCGAAGAGTAACGACGACGAGGATTCGGACGTTTGCAGCATTCCCCCGGGGACAGGCCCCCGTACCGCCAACCGCGGCCCCGCGCCGGGCGCGCGGCTCAGCCACGACACGTCGCCGAGCTGGCCCGGAACGACTCCGCGAGGTAACCGTCCGTGAACTTCACCCGCTGGAGCGCCCGACTCCCAGGAACGCAGCGCCGGGCGGCCGCCCGCGCCGAACGCATGGAGCGCGCCGACCGGGCCGCCGCACCCCAGCCCGTGCCCGCGGCCGCCGGCTCGGTGCCCGCCGCCCGGGCCGAGACCACGCCGGCGGCCCCGCCCGGCCCCGACGACCCCGTCCCCAGCCTCGCCGGTCTCTCCGTCCACGACATCCTCGGCCAGGTCCCGGCCCTCGCCGTCGTCGTCTACGGCCCCGACCACCGCCTCGCCTACGTCAACGACGCCTACGCCACCCTCTTCGGCCCCCGCACCCCCGGCACGCCCGCCCGCGAGGCCCTCCCCGAGCTGACCGAGCTCGGCCTGCTCCCCCTGATGGACCAGGTCCTGCGCAGCGGCCGGCCTCGTACGGTCAAGTCCCGCCGCGTCAAAGCCGAAGCGCGTACGCCCGCCACCGCCGACACGCCGACGGCCACGGAGTCCGACACCCGCCACGGGTACTACACCTTCACCTGCTCCCCGATCGAGGTCGGCCCCCACGAGGCCACCCAGCCCGGGGTGCTCGTCTTCGCCGCCGATGTCACCGACCAGGTCGAGGCGGCCGAGCGGCTGCGTGCGAGCGAGCGCCGCCAGCGCGAGGCCGCGGTGACCCTCCAGCGCAGCCTCCTCCCGCAGGAGCTCGAACAGCCCGACGACCTGCGCGTCGCCGCGACCTATCAGCCCGGCGGCAAGGACACCGCCGTCGGCGGCGACTGGTACGACGTCATCACCCTCGGCGCCGGCCGCACGGCGCTCGTCATCGGCGACGTCATGGGCCGCGGCGTGCGCGCGGCGGCCGTCATGGGCCAGCTCCGCACCGCCGTCCGGGCCTACGCCCGCCTCGACCTGCCCCCGCACGAGGTGCTCCAGCTGCTCGACGGCCTCGCCACGGAGATCGACGCGACGCAGATCGCCACCTGCGTCTACGCCGTCCACGACCCCAACGAGGGCCGCCTCGTCTACGCCTCGGCGGGCCACCTCCCCATCCTCGTGCGCGACCCCGACGGCACGGTCCGCCGCGCGGCCGAGCCCACCGGCCCTCCGCTCGGCACCGGCGGCTGGGTGCACACCTCCGGCACGGTGCCCCTCGGCCCCGGCGCCAGCGCCGTCCTCTATACGGACGGCCTCGTCGAGCGGCGCAACGAGGACATCTACGAAGGCGTCGAGGCCCTGGAGCGCGCCTTCGCCGGAGCCACCGGCTCACCCCAGGTCATGTGCGACCGGCTGATGCGTGCCCTCGGCGTGACCGATGAGCACGACGACGACGTCGCCATGCTCGTCCTCCAGCACCCCGCACGCACCGGCCATGACGCCGAGCTGTTCCACAACGCCGCACTCGAACTGCTCGGCGGCATCGAAGCGGCGCCACGCGCGCGTGCCTTCGCCTCCGGCGTCCTGGTCAGCTGGCGCTTCCCGACGGAGCTGCGTGACCTGGGCGTCCTGGCCGCCAGCGAGCTCGTCGCCAATTCACTGCAGCACGGCACACCACCCATGCGGCTGCGCCTGCGCCGCACCGACCGGCGGCTGATCATCGAGGTCACCGACGGGGACGACCACCTGCCGCGGCGCCGTCGCGCAGAGCCGGCCGACGAGGCGGGCCGTGGCATCTCGATCATCGCCACCATCGCCTCGTCCTGGGGCTCGCGGCGCACGCCGGGCGGCGGCAAGGCCGTCTGGTGCGAATTCGCCCTCCCCGCGGGGCACACATGACAAGAGCGCCTGTGGCCCGGAAACGCTTCCGGGCCACAGGCGCTCTTCCCTATATATGCGCGGCGAATTTATGCGCATCGGCTGATTGCTCGGTGGCGTCCTTACGCAGAGACGGGCATCCGCTCGGTCTCCCCGACGACCACTGCCGCATCCACCACCTCGGTACGCGGAACGGACATCCGCGGAGGGATCTCCTGCGCAGGGGTCAGTCGACGACCCATCCGCAGTGCCAGCGCACTGATACCGAGCGAGCACACGACCAGCATCACGATGTACGCCACGTACATCCCGCCACCGGCCATCAGACCGCCCACCGCGGGGCCGACCGCCAGCGCCAGCTGCTTCACCAGGGCGAAGGCCGAGTTGTACTGACCCACCAGCCGCGCCGGAGCCAGGTCCGCCACCAGCGGGGCCATCGTCGGCGACAGCATCGACTCACCGATGCCGAAGAGCGCGTACGTCGAGATCAACAGCGCGGTCGCCACACCGTGTGCGCCCGGCACGAGCCCCGAGACGCCCGCCGCGATCCACGCCACGGTCCATATCAGCCCGACCAGCGCGATCACGCGGCTCCGGCGCCGCCGCTCGACCAGCTTCAGCACCACGAACTGCGCCAGGACGATGGCGGCCGTGTTCGCCGCGAGAGCGATACCGAGCGTCGCGGGCGAGATCCGGGTCACCTCGACGGCGAATGCCGCGAGACCCGACTCGAACTGTCCGTAGCAGGCGAAGAACATCACGAAGCCCAGGACACACAGCTGCACCATGGCCCGGTCGGCGAGCAGGGTCCGCCAGCCCCCCTTGGCCGACGCGTCGGTCGGCACGGCGTCCTCGACCTTGGGCACCTTCGGCAGGCGCACGGTCGCGATGGCCGCGCCCAGCACCAGGAACATCACGGACTCGATCGCGAACAGCCGCACGAAGCTCGACGGGTTCGACGTGTCCACGAGCTGCCCGCCCAGCAGCCCGCCGACACCGAGACCGAGGTTGTTCAGGAAGAACTGCATCGCGAAGGCGCGCGAGCGCGTGGCCGGTGTCGAGCACCACACGATCATCGTGGCCAGCGAGGGCTGGATCACCGCGATACCCGCACCGAGCGCGGCGGCCGCGGCGACGACGAGCGACTGGCTGTCGGCCAGACCCAGGCCCATGGAGCCCATGGCGGCGGAGACCGTACCGGCGATGGCGACAGGCAGCGGGCCCCGCCGGTCGATGACCCGACCGGTGAGGGGCAGCACGATCAGCGCGGCCACGGCGAAGGTCGCGAGCACGATGCCTGCCGTACTCGCGCCGAGGTTCCGCACCTGAGAGACATAAATGAACAGGAACGGAACCGTGAAGCCGTTGCCGAACGCGCTCAACGCGTTGCCCAGCTGGATCCGGCGCAGCGCTGCGCCCATCGCGGTGGTCACACTCACCTACCTAGGTCGAGAGAAGGGGAAGGGAACGAGGCGGACAGTCCAAGCCTGAAGACTTCAACTGTAAACTTCGAAGCTAAAGAGTACACATCAAAGGGCTTTAGCGCCAATCAGTCGTGCCATACTGCGGCTCATGGCTGACACCCCCGGCACCCGCGAGCCGAGCCTCGACGAGCAGATCGCGGCCTACCAGCGCGAGTTTCAGGACCTCGATCCCCAGGTGGAGAAGGTCGTCTCCGCCCTCAGCCGCCTCAACCGGCGCATGAACGTCGCGTACGGGCGGCAGACCGCGGAGCTCGGACTGAGCAACGCGGAATTCGAAGTGCTCAAGGCGCTGGTCCTGGCCGGCGACCCCTACCGCATGGGCCCCGGGGACCTGGCCAAGCGGCTCGGCCTCACCCCGGCCGCGATGACCCACCGCATCGACCGCATGGTCGCGGAGGGCCTCGTCACCCGCGAGCGCGACGAGAGCAACCGGGTGCGCGTCATCGTCGGCATCACCGAGGCGGGCCGCGCCAAGTGGCTCGAGGCGATGCGGATGGCCTCGGTCTTCGAGGAGGAGCTACTCCAGGACCTCTCCGGCGATGAGCGGGGCAGGCTGGGCGAGATGCTGACCCGCTTGCTGCGCCGCGTGGAGAGGGCCCAGCCGGACGCCGGCGGCCGCCTCAGCGACCTGGACTGAGGCCGTACGGGCGTCCACACCTGGGCGGTTGACACGGGTGAGGGGCGTGAGTAATGTTCTCCGGGTTGCCACACGGGCCTTACGGTTCTGGGGCAGCCACTCACGCCGTACTGGCGGCAATCTCTACTGCATGTTCCCTGAACGGGATGGATTTCGGCGTGCCGAATTCCGGACCGGGCGCCGATTAGGAGCCGCCGGGGAAATACGCTAAAGTAGTGATCACGCCGGAAGGCGCGAGAAACCCCGCTCCAACAGGGGGCCGGAAACGGAATTCGGGCCGGAAACGGGCCGGAAAACGGATCTGGTAAGGTTGGAAACACGAAATACCGAAGGGAAGCGCCCGGAGGAAAGCCCGAGAGGGTGAGTACAAAGGAAGCGTCCGTT